>CALRQQ020000475.1:0-3297 GCA_943370345.1 Chitinophaga pinensis | reverse complement strand
TTATGCTCTCTGTAAGCAACGCTATGCAGACCAGTTAACTGCCCTGAAAAAAGAAGCGGATGCCATTGGTGCCAAACTCATTGTTACCATACTTTCTCCGGAAATTGGCGAATCTGTTACCAAAAGCACCCGCGAGGGAATTCCTTTTATCATGGAAACGGCTTCCGGGCTTGGATTGGAAGCCTATGATCTTACTACTCCGCTGGCTGGCTATACGGCAAAACAGATTACCCAGATGCCGTTAGATGGTCATTGGTCTGCTGAAGGATCCAAAATAGTTGCCGCTTTGTACCAACCTGTTATTGCTGCGGCTAAAGGTGTCAGGTCTACCAAAACTTTCACCGATGCAGAAAGACCCGCTACCTTCGGCGATCTGGATCCCAATCAGGATGTTGCGTTGGATGGGGGTAAAAATATTCCTTACCAGCTCGTTACCAATAGTCAGGGACTGAGAATGAAAACACCACTTGTTTTTCCGAAAACCAAACAACGTGTGTTATTGCTGGGCGATTCGCAGGTATATTCTCCTTTTCTCGATAACGACCAGACCTTTACCAGCTTGCTGCAGCAACAGTTTCCTGATACAGAGATCATGAATGCAGGAGTGATTGGATATACCCTGGATGATTGCGTAGGACTGCTTACTGAAAAAGCAAAATTCAGCGAACCTGATCTGATTATACTGGTAACCAACCCCAACGATATCGGCGACTTTTATTTTGCCCAGCGTAATCGGATGGCAAGATCTAAAAAAGCCTTTACGCCTACTGTAACAGAAGCTGCCCTTTACCAGCAGCTTTTTGGCGAAAAGAAATAAGCGGCTTCTCAGAATGTAAACAATACACATGAAGTTTACCCGACCTGCTGCTTACTGCGCCTTTTTTACGATACTTTTTTTTACAATGGAATTTCGATTATTCTATTCACTGCCTTAGTTATCATATTAAATGTTTCGGTATATATTCCGGAGCCCCCTTTTTTCTTGGACTTTACTTTGTACGAATTAAACAGTTGACTGCCGGTAAGTCGATGGATATTGCCTTGCAATAGCCTTTACATTACCGCAGTTTTATTTTGTAAAGTAAGTAACTATGGAAGTAAAGATGTACACAGGTAAAAAGTTCTGGCAAAGGAAAAGTAAAGGATGGATAAAGGCGGAAGAGTCACAAACACCCCGATTATTGTTTCTCTTTTTTTGTTTCTTTGCAGTAGCGGGTTCTGCACAGAAGCAGGTCCGTTTTTCGATCAATACCCAACAGGCGCGCAAAGCAATCAGTCCACTGATCTATGGCACCAACGATCCCTACGATCGTGCCGGTTCTCTGCGCCTGGGTGGTAACCGCCTTTCGAGTTATAACTGGGAGACTAATGCATCCAATGCAGGGCGCGACTGGATTCATTCCAGCGACAATTATGTTCCCTGGACGCAGCGCGTGCCTGAAAATGAATATGATTCTACGGGATCATCGCTCCGTTATTTTCAGAACAGGGCTTTATCGCAGCATGCGTATTCCCTGCTTACATTACCCATGGCCAGGTATGTAGCCGCTGATAAAAACGGCGCCGTTCCGGAAGTGGATTCGGCACCATCGGCCCGCTGGGCGCAGGTGCTTCACCGTAAACCGGCAGATAAACTGCCCTTACAACTGAAACCGGATCTGACGGATGGTACCGTTTATACAGAAGAAGAAGTAAACTTTATGCTTCATCATTTCGGAAAAAGTAATACGGCTACCGGTGTAAAAGCCTATTCGCTGGATAATGAACCCGGTTTATGGTTTGATACACATAGCCGCATGTTTGGCCATAGAAATGTATCTGTGAAATACCTGATGGATCAATCATTCCAGGTGGCAGAAATGGTGAAAGAAAAAGATCCTACCGCAGAGATCTATGGTCCGGCTTCCTGGGGTGTATCTGAATTTGAGAACCTGCAGTTTGCACCCGACTGGGATGTGGAGAAAGGTCCTTACAGCACTTTTATCGATCTCTATCTGGCCCGCATGAAACAAAGGGGCGAATATCTGAATAAACGTTTACTGGATGTACTCGATCTGCACTGGTATCCGCAAACCAATAACGATGGCATTGCGCCTTTCAGCGATAATACCGACTATGCCACCAATGCAGTAAGAATGGCTATGCCAAGGTCTTTATGGGACTCTACCTATATCGAAAATACCTGGATCGGTGCAGATCCGTATAAAGTGCAGCAGTTCCTGCCTTTTATTCCCAAGATCAAGCAGCATATCAATACCTATTATCCCGGAACCAAATTCGCGATTACCGAGTATAGTTATATGGGTGCAGGACATGTGTCGGGCGGTATTGCCCAGGCCGATGCACTGGGTATTTTCGGGAAACAGGGATTGTACATGGCTACTTATTGGGGAGCGATCAGCGGCTTTGTTAAATCGGGTTTTGAGATTTACCGGAACTACGATGGCAAAGGCGGGAGTTTTGGTAATGTATCGGTTTCATCCGAAACGAATGATATTGTTAACAGTTCCGTTTATGCTTCCATCACCGATAATGATGAAAGTAAACTGCATACCATTGCCATGAACAAAAGCCAGGATGAATCTTTGGTGGCAACCATTACGGTGCAGGGTAGTAAACAATATAAAAGCGCAAGGGTATGGGCTTTTGATAACAGTACCGAAACCCTGCGACAGTTAAAGAATATCCGTGTTATCAATAACAACACATTCGAGTACAGGATCCCGGCATTAACTGTTTGCCATTTTGTATTAACAGAAGAAGACCTCTCTGTATATCCTGATATAGAAGAAGCCAAAGCAGAACCGGCCGCTGGTTATTCCGATGGTACGGCTTCGTTGGTCATTACGGCAAAAGTATCTGATGGTAATCATAACCTGGCAAAAGTAACCGCCGACCTGAGTGGAGTAGGAGGCAGTGCAACAGCGGTACTAACGCAAAGTGCTACCGATACTACTTTATATACCTTATCATATCCTGTTCCGGTGGGAACCACTTCGGGACTGAAATTTATCAAGATAGTAGCCACCGATGCTACCAACTTAACAGCAGAAGCAACCGTAACCTATCGTGTCATCAAAAAAACCAGTTCTTCGATGATCTGGGATGGAGACTCCATTACCAGAGGGGTGGGCCAGGCTTTTTATGATGGTAAAGATTCCAATATTCCGCAGATCAAAGTGCAGCGCGAGAGTACGGGTGGTAATACGGCTCCGGGTAGTCTGTATATGCATTTTAAACATGATCCCAATCTGTATAATGTAATGACCTGGCGTTTATCCAATACAGATAATCCGG
>CALRQQ020000474.1:0-3299 GCA_943370345.1 Chitinophaga pinensis | reverse complement strand
CAGCAGGGGATACAACAGTGCCCGGTTCATATCAAATTCAATACAGGCATGAACCGCCTGGGATTTGAAGTGGAAGAGGCAGCAGCACTGGCGCAGCTGTTACATACACAACAAACCATGGCGGTGAAAACGGTGTTCAGTCACCTGGTAGCCAGCGAAGCCTCCGACCATGATCGTTTCACTGAAACACAGGTGAGCCGTTTTAACGAGGCCTGCAACAGCTTGCAGCAAATACTGGGTTATCATTTTATTCGACATATCGCCAATACAGCCGCCATTTTCCGTTACCCGCAATACCAGTTTGATATGGTACGCCTGGGCATTGGATTATATGGGGTAGATAGTGCTGATGGCGATACCCTTTCGCTGCAGACAGTAGCTACGCTACGCTCCACCATTGCGCAGTTACGCCCGGTAAAAGCCGGGGAGAGTGTGGGGTATAACCGGAAAGGTGTTCTGCAGCGCGATAGCTTGATAGCCACTATCCGGATCGGTTATGCTGATGGTTTTGGCCGGGAGCTCAGTAATGGCCGTGCTTCTGTGTACGTGAATGGCCAGTTAGCCCCGGTGGTAGGGAATGTTTGTATGGATATGACCATGATCGATGTAACCGGGATTGCCGGTGTGAAGGAAGGGATGGAAGTGGAGATCTTTGGCAAACACCTCCCTGTACAGCAGGTGGCCAAATGGGCCGGAACCATTGCCTATGAGATCATGACGGGTATCAGCCAGCGGGTAAAGCGGGTATATCTGGAAGAATAAGACAACTTCCGGATGGGATACTCGCCTACCATCCTCCAAAGATTTCCCAAATTCCTGCTCCTCAAATTCCAAAATACCACAAAGCCCTATCTTTGCCCACCATAAAAAACAAGCAGTGAAAGCCAGACAAATCATATTCCTGATACTACTGATCATTTTTGCCGACCAGGCTTTGAAGTTCTATATCAAACTGAATTATTACGCCGGCGAAGAACACCAGGTGCTGGGTAGCTGGTTCCGCCTGCATTTTGTGGAGAATGAAGGCATGGCCTGGGGCTGGAAATTTGGCGGTGGGTTTGGAAAAATTATTCTGACACTGTTCCGCCTGGTAGCGGTGATCTGGGGTAGTTTTCTGCTGCGCGATTTTATCCGTAAAAAATACCACAAAGGTTTTATCATCTGTGCCGCCCTGATCTATGCTGGTGCATTAGGCAACCTGATCGATAGTCTGTTCTACGGGATCATTTTTGAGCAAAGCAATCCTTTCTCACAGAACGTGGCCCGCTTTTTCCCGCCCGGAGGCGGGTACGCAGGTTTCCTGCATGGCAAAGTGGTAGATATGTTTTATTTCCCCATCATCACAAATGCGCATTTCCCCTCTTGGGTTCCTTTATATGGTGGCGAAGAGTTTGAGTTCTTCCGTCCGGTATTTAACCTGGCAGATGCTTCCATTTCTACCGGTGTGATCGTGATACTGTTATTTCAGAACCGCTATTTCAAGAAACACGAAGAAGCACAGCACCATACCATTGAAACGGATAGTGTGGTGAATGATAAAACGCAGATATTCTAATAGTACTGGAACTATACACAACTAACTATCAAAGAGAAGCCCCGACAGTAATTGCCGGGGCTTCTCTTTGATAGCGTAATATTATTTATTTGATCACCGGCACATTAAACAGCGATAAGCTTTGTGCAGGTGTGGTATTGAAGACCTGATCTATGAGGCCAAATCCTTTTGCGTAATAACTGTTTCCCGACATCAGTGTCTGGTAACTGGTTCCATTATCGGGCAGGAACATGATCTCCCGTTTCACATTGATCACGTTGGAATATTGTTTTCCGCCAATGGTATAGTTACTCGTGTTTTTGGAAATGATGGTGAATACAGCTTTAGCGGTTCCTTTCTGTCCACCTGTCCAGTAACCGGGCTGCGCTGTAGACGACCAGCTTTCACCCACATTGGCGCTTTCTTTCAGGAATGGGTAACTGATAAAGAAATTCGGGATGGTGTCAAAAATCAGGGTATAATCAAAGTCTACAGTACTTAAGGCATAATAAGTGCCTTTACCATCTTTGGCAAAATAGAAAGTGTCCTGTAAGCGGGTAGCAAACTGCGCATAACTGAGGGTATCGCGAACGATCTGTCCGGCAGCTACTTTTACAGAAAAAGTATCAATGGTACCCAGTTTGGGAACGTATTGGTATACCCAGCTGGATCCTTCTGTAGTAGGGAAATAATCACCACCTGAACCGGTGCCGCCTCCTGAACCACCTGTACCGCTTCCGGATACGGGAACAGAGAAACTACAGATATTATTATTGAAGATCAGTACAAAATCAGTTGTTTTGGGAAGGATAGGAGTGCCATAGCCTTTCAGCTTGATCACAGACGGGCCGGTACTTACCGCGAAACCGGAATCCAGGAACCACATACCATTTACGGTATCGGAATAGATCTTGTATTTACCCTGGGTGGTAAAGTTGACATTAATATTTACATAGTTATACGTAGGTACCAATGCAGTATCTACTTTGTAATCACCCTTCACTTCTGCCGATTTGCAGTTTCCCAGCGAATCCACCAGTTCTCCCTGGGCCGTACCATTAAAGCCACCTCTTTCTACACTGAATTCTTTTTTACATGCCTGGAAGGCAAAGAATACAGCTAAGATGAGGCCAAAACGTAGGGTTAATTTGATCATGTTTGTTTTTCGCATTTTCTCGCTTATACGAATATCAGATAAAATTTATACTAATAACGCTGCCCGGTTAGTCAAATTACCGTTTTTTAATAACTGATCTACGTTATTTAACGTTGTTGTAGCTATCTGCGACAGGGCTTCATCGGTGAAAAAGGCCTGGTGAGCGGTGATCAGCACATTGGGGAAGCTCATTAAGCGTTGAATTTCATCATCCTGTATCACTTCTCCCGACAGATCGCGGAAAAACAGGTGTTCTTCCTGCTCATATACATCTATGCCCAGATAACCGATCCGGCCGGCTTTCAGCCCCTTGATAGCGGCTTTGGTATCCACCAATCCGCCCCGGCTGGTATTGATGAGCATTACCCCATCTTTCATCATACCAATGGTGGTATCATTGATCAGGTGTTTGGTCTGTTCGTTCAGCGGACAATGCAGCGAAATAATATCGGTTTGCAGTACTTCCATGAGGGGATGATAACTTACACCCATCGCTTCCAGGTCTTTATTGGCAATGAGGTCAAAAGCTTTTACCTGGCAGCCCAGGCCGATCATCATCCTGCAAAAAGCCTGGCCAATATTTCCGGTACCAATTACACCAATGGTCTT
>CALRQQ020000473.1:0-3303 GCA_943370345.1 Chitinophaga pinensis | reverse complement strand
CAGTCGGCCCTTTTCCGGGATAAAAAAGTCCATAAACTGCTGGCTCCGATCGATGAAACAAGGTTCAAACCGGGGGATAAAACAGCAGCACGGGCCTATTTTGGCATCCCGGAAGGTAAAAAAGTAATATTCTATGGGGCAAATGCGTTTAGTGATCCGCGGAAAGGAGGTGCCAACTTCCTGAATGCGCTCAATATCCTTAAAGAAACACTCCGGCAACCGGACAACCCGTTCAGTCCGTCGGATGTCCTGCTCCTGTTGGCAGGTAAAGAAAAACCTGTTCATTTTCTGGATATCGGGTATGCAGTCAAAGAAGCTGGTTATCTTACTGAAAATGAATTAATTACTGCCTATCAGGCGGTTGATTTTTTAGTTTCCCCTTCCCTCGAAGATTCTGGTCCGATGATAGTCAATCAGAGTATCGTATGCGGTACACCAATGCTCGCCTTTAATACGGGTGTGGCCATGGACCTGATCGAAACCGGTGTGACCGGTTATAAAGCCAGGTTGTTTGACGACCAGGATCTGGCTAATGGACTTAAATACATGCTGAGTTTATCTGCCGAAGAACTGCAGATAATGTCAGCGAATTGCAGGAAGTTTGCCTTGCAGCATATGACCTATGCTGAATATACCCGCAGACTGACGGCGTTATTTTAAAGAGGACCCTTATGAACAGTAAAAAAACTGTGATTGTCGGCAGCGGATTGTCTGCCTTGATGATGGCCCGGATGATCAAAAAATACAGGGACCCGATGGCAGAAATCATCATCCTGGAAAGAGAAGATCATATCGGCGGACAATATGGAAGTATTGATTATGGCGTCCATGGCTGTTTTGATATCGGCATGCATATCATCTATGAGACCTGCATTCCTGAAATTGACAGTTTGTTTGAGGACCTTCTTCCCGAAAAGGATTGGATCATTCTTGATAACAATTATAAAGATATAGCCGGGATCTATGTCAACGGCCGCTTGCAGACCGATACCCCGTATGTTGATCTGCGCGGTTGCACTCCTGAAAAATGGCGGGAATACGTAGCTGAAATATTTCAGGTCATCCGGGATAATAAAAAGAAGCAACTGCCCGATGAACCGACTTCCTATGACCTCCTGGTCCATCACTTCGGTAAAAAGATCACCGATGAGATCTTTGTGCCGATCCTCGAGAAGCTCTATTTCAAACATCCTTCAGCATTGGCTGAGATCGCGAATAAGTTCACAACTATCAACCGGCTGGCACTCTTTGATTCACCGGTTATGCTGGACCTGATGCACGCTGATGAGATCAGAGCACGCATCTGTTATCCTGACCAGCTTACTATGCCCCCCTACCGCCAGAATACACAAAAAGGATTTTATCCCAGGGAATATGGCATGTTCCGTGTCATCAACAGTTTCCGGAAACAACTCGAACTGGAAGGAGTGGAATTCAGGACTTCCTGCACCATCAGCAACCTGCAGATCGAACAGCAAACTATAGTGTCCCTGCAGGTAAAGGACAAGGAAGGGGCAGAAGAAAACCTGCCTGTAAAGGAACTTTTCTGGACTGCAGGCCTTCCCGGTCTGGCAGCATCGCTTGGTATTCCCGTAAAGGACCTGGTCTTTGAAAAGAAGAAAACAGAGGATGTATACGTCAACCTGTTGTTTGACAAGAAACCCACTATGGGCGATCTCTATTATTTTTATCCGTTTGATAAGGAATTCCGGTCCTTCCGGGTAACGAATTATACCAATTATTGCCCTTCAGCCGCCGGCGAAAGGGGCTACCCGATGTGTGTGGAGTTTTGGGCAAGGGAAGAGGATCCCAAGACCGAGGAAAGTCTTATCTTACTCGCTATGCAGGAATTGAAAGCCTATGGAGTGATCGATGACAGCTATAATTTACGCTTTGGTAAAGTGGAACGGAAAATGGCGGGTTTCCCCCTGCCTTCCGTGACCAATATACAATCAATGAACACGATCAATGAGCGGATCAATCAGGCGGGCATCAGTAACCTGACAGCTACCGGGGTGCTGACCGACAAAAATGTTTTTTTTATCAAGGATGTTTTAATTGACACATATAAGAAAGTCATCGGCAATCGTCTTCCGAAATCGATGGGGCAATTTAAGAGCGCCATTTGATAGGAAGCAGGAAACAGAATAAAGGATATGTTTAACGTATTAGTCACAGGAGTTGGTTCGATCATCGGCTATGGGATCATTGACGGATTACGGAAGTCTTCCGAACCGGTCACTATTACCGGTATTGATATTTATGAAGATGCGTATGGAAGTGTGCTGGCCGATCATTTTGTTCAGGGGGTACGGGCCGACTCACCGGAATTCATCGGTTTTATTAATGAAGTGATCCGGACCTATAAGATCGACCTGATCATTCCGGGGATCGAACAGGACCTTTACGCCTTGTGGGCACAGCGTGAAAAAGTACAGACCAAAGTGGTTTTTGGCAATGAACTGTGCATGCAGATGGCCAAGGATAAACTGTTTACCTATACCTTTCTCCATGAAAAAGGGTTCCGCCTGATCCCTACCTTGCACGATACCGGCTTTCAGGAATGCAGGGAAAAACTCGGATTGCCCTTCCTGCTTAAACCGGTGCTTTCTTCCGCTTCAAAAGGAATCGAGAAGATACATACGAAGGAAGAATTTGATTTTTACACCCACAGGGCTGGAGGTAAATGTATTTACCAGAAGATCGTGGGTTCAATGGAGGAAGAATATACTGCTAACGTCTTTGGAAATGGGAAAGGGGAGATCTTTGACGCCATCATTCTCAGGAGAAAGCTATCGGGAGAAGGCGCAACCAGTAAAGCGGTCTATACAGAAGATCCGGATTTGCTGGATTATATAAAAGCACTTTGTGCTATTATCAAGCCCGAAGGCCCCCTGAATATACAGATACGTACAGAGGCCGGGCTGCCTTACCTGCTGGAAATTAATTCAAGGGTGTCCAGTTCCTGCTCCATACGAACCAGTATGGGCTATAATGAGGCGGACATGTGTGTGCGTTACTACCTTAAAGGCGAAGAGATCAAACCGGCGCCCCGTATTCCTGGCAGGGTTGTACGGTATATTGCAGATCATTTTATAGCCACATGAAAATCGCCGTCATCTCTGATATACATGGCAACTTTCCGGCCTTACAGTCTGTGTTAAAAGATATAGAAGCCGAAGGGGTGGACCAGATCTATTGTCTGGGCGACCTGGTAGGTTATTATTGTATGATCGATGAAGTGATCGATACCATACGTGAAAGGAAGATCCCGGCAATCATGGGGAACCACGATTTTGCGTT
>CALRQQ020000472.1:0-3304 GCA_943370345.1 Chitinophaga pinensis | reverse complement strand
TTTTTCAAGCCCAAGAGAACTGGTGTATAGCTGCAGCCCCAGTCCGAAATGATGCTCCTTTAACGGCGCATCCATTGAAAAAATACTTGTTTGCGGTGCACCCGGAATACCTGCCCATTGCTTGCGGAAGCCGGTGCTGATACTGAGTCCGCCCCTGCTGCCCGCATAAGCCGGGTTAATGTTCAGCAGGTTAAACAGGTATTGTTTATTGCTTGCATCTTCCTGTGCAAAAGAAGCTACACAACAACTGCCCGACAGCAACAGTAAAAAAAAGTATTTGTAAAAAAATGACATGTTTTATAGGTAAATTTTTATTTCCATATGGATAAGAATCCGTGATAAGTATCTTCTACACCCGTTGCCACATCTGTTACTACCACTTTGTAGAAGTAAGTACCATCTTCTACGCGTTGATTGGAAGTAGGTCCGCCCTGGTTATTGGTTCCATCCCAATCGTTTTTGTAATTCTGGTTACGATACACCAGTATTCCCTGTTTATTAAAGATCCAGATAGCTGCGCGGTTATTACCGAGACTGCCAATCACGAATTTGTCGTTGATACCATCTCCATTGGGCGACATACCTTCCTGCATCTGGTATTTAGCCGGACTCAGGATCAGGGGTGTTGTTACCGGAGCCGCTCCGGTAGCGGGTGCAGTGAGGCCGTTTACAGATCGGTTATTGAATACATACTGTGTATTGTTAAACCCGTTCAGTGTTCCTTTGAGGCTGGCCGTATTATAATAGTAACCCTCTTTTTTATTGGTAACAATGTTCAGAACCAGTGTAACGGTATCGGTGCTTTTTACCGGCAGTGTACTGGCAGGAAGCAGGAGATCTGTAATAGTGGTACCGTTATAAGCGGGGTTGGCTACCAAGCGGCCGCTGGTAGTTATAGCGTTTACGCTGAAACTGGTGGGTGATGGGAATACTTTATCCAGTGTATCCAGCAATTGCACCGTGTTGGCGGTAAGGTTTCCGCGGTTAGTGAGAAGGAAAACAAAAGTTACACGGTAACTGCCATCGGGCTGACGCACAGGCGTAAGGGCTGCTTTGGCCAGTGTAATAGAGTCGGTGCGGGTATCAGCTGTTTTGGTGAGAAAATTATCTTCTCCGAGTATGGTAAAAACACGTGTATTGATAAAAGCGCCACGGATATGCGGTCCGGTTGTATAAATACCCGGATTACTCAGTCCAGAAGGTCCAAGTGTATCCCAGGTACGTTCGGTAAAATTGTATTTGGAAACATAACTGTTACCGCGGTGAGCGGTAAACGCGGGACCTTCTCTGTCTACTACGTGCTGAAAGGCAACGATTGACGGAACCTGGGTATTATTTTCCTGACCGATATTCCAGGTTTGCTGCAGGCTGGCCGGACTTCCGGTAGTGCCGATGGTAGCATTCCGGTAAATATTATCGAATACCCGGGCATGCAGATCCTGTGGTGCGGGGGTATTAAACATGATGGAAACCGGCGCATAACTACCCGCCTGTGTACCAATGGGGAATACCACGCTGCCGGTGGCGGAAGAAAGTTTGGCCCGGTACAGGTTACCACCTTTTGGGGTGTTGCCCGTAGCTACAAATCGGTTTTCCGTATAACCGGTGATGGAACCGGGGTTGTTTTTACCAACCATCAGGTTATTACCGTTGAGCCAGAGTAAACCATCTTCAAACTGCAGGGTACCCAGAATATGGGTATCGGTTCCTTCATCAAGGTACAAACCTCTTGGGTTGGCTACCAGCAGGTTGGGGAAAGCACCACCGGTTTTGGTAGTTACTGAAAAACCGCCGGCCAGGTATTGCGGAGAACTGCTGTTAAAAAACCGAAAAGCACCACCTATACCCGAAAAAGAATTGGGATTGTTTACCCCCCATTCATCGGGGAAGGAAGCGGTAATGCCATTACGCCACTTCTCCCCGTACATATTAATAGTAACGCCTTTTACCGAGCCCAGTGTTCCGTTATTGATGACGTTATTGAATACCGATAGGTTGGCGTTGTTATTTACATACAGGGTTGCATTAGGGGCAATGTAAAGGGCAAAGTTATTGTTGTTCTGCGCATTGGCGGTTAATAGCGAACACAGGAATGCTCCCTGTAACAGGCCCGCTGCTTTTCTGATGATGGATGGATATGTAAGACGGTTTTTTTTCAACGGGTAGATCCTGTTTTATTTTTTTTGCGATGCCAGTTTTTTGATCATGTTTTCCAGTTGCTGCATTTTCTCCTGCAGTTCCTGGTTTTGTTTTTTCAGTGATTCGATCTGCTGTTGTTGTTCCTGTATGGATTTTACGATGGGAGATACCATAGCAGAATAGTTAATAGACAATCTGCCGGATTTATCTTCTGTTACAAGTTCCGGGAAGATCTTTTGTACATCCTGTGCGATGAAACCGGTCTGCCGGTTTTTTCCAAAAGCCGGGTTAATCCAGTTATAGGAAACCGGTTGCAGCGAAAGAATACCTGTAAGAGAAGCGGGCAATGTGCTTATATTCTTCTTGAATCTTTTATCTGAAAGGTTGGTAAAGTTGGCTACGGTAATATTTGTGGCAGAAATGGTATTGGCATCGATGGTGCCGGTAGAAACAATATCTGTCAGATGGCTGTTGACTGCGCTCAGACTGTTAGCTGTAATATTGCCACTAACAGTTATTGCTGAGAGGTTACCAAGTGAGGTAATATTATTCAGTGTACCTGTTCCCAATGTACCACTGAATGTTCCGCCAGTAATAGTTCCTATTGCAGTGATATCTGTAAAGCTACCAGTAGTAACACTTACAGAAGAGGCAGTAACATTACCACTAACAGTTATTGCTGAGAGGTTACCAAGTGAGGTGATATTATTCAGTGTTCCTGCCCCCAACGTTCCGCTAAAGGTTCCGCCGGTAATCGTTCCACTGGTATTAATGTTTGTAATAGTAGCCAAAGGCGAACTGAGTGATCCTGCATTGATCAATCCTGTTGCCGTGATATTGGTTAAGTTACCTGTTACTACACTGATGGAGTTGGCAGTCACATTACCTGCAACAGTCAAAGCAGTCAGATTGCCGAGATTGGTAATACTGTTCATTGCAGACTGACTGAGCGTCCCGCTGAAAGTTCCGCCGGTGATGGTTCCGGTTGAAGTTATATCAGTGATGGTAGCCGAAGGTGAACTGAGTGATCCTGCATTGATCAATCCCGTTGCGGTGATATTGGTTAAGTTAGCTGTTACTACACTGATGGAGTTGGCAGTCACGTTGCCAGCAACAGTCAAAGCAGTCAGATTACCGAGATTGGTAATACTGTTCATCGCACTTT
>CALRQQ020000471.1:0-3304 GCA_943370345.1 Chitinophaga pinensis | reverse complement strand
TGATCTGCCAGTTGCTGTATATGCGGCACTTTGCGGATCCAGTTGGAATAACTGCCAAAAGCCCCATGCAAAAGGTACAGAACGGGATAACGAGTGTTCTTATCCTTTTTGTAAGAACCCGGCCGCACTACTACCGTCTTTACTGTGCGGTGCATGCTGTTGCTGTATATCTCAACGGTGTCTACGGTGGCAGCCTGGGTGGTGAGGGCGAGACAGAGGGCTATTAAAAGGGTGAATGATTTCATATTGGGAATTTACTTTTTAATAGATGATGAGTGAGGCGTGAGTAGTCAGTAGTGAGTGGTGAGTAACCACATTTCTTACTCACTACTCACAAATAAAGCCACCGCAATTACGCAGTGGCTTTATTGTATGTAGTATCACTAGTTACTATTTTCCTTTCTGTAATGCATTCTGCATAGGGTTTACGCCTTGCGACTGTCCGCGCTGCCTGTTGGCGGCTTTGAAAATAGCGAACTTACTGGGTTCTGCTGCTACAGCACCATTCTTAGGCCATACATTATTGGCTTCGTTAATGTCTGCTGTTTCTTTCATCGGATCCAGTCTAATGCTCACTGCTTTTTTCCGGGTGAGGAACAATTTGGTGACACTGTTCTCATTCTTGCGCCAGATCTGTGCAGGGATTCTTTGTGTTTCTTTGGTACCGTCTTCAAAAGCAAACTCAACAATGATCGGCATTACCAATCCGCCCTTGTTAGCGAAACTGATCTCGTACAGATTCACATCTGCATATTTGGCTTTGTCTTCAGCACTCATGGCCTCTGGTGCCGCTGCAGGTGTGGGGGCCGGGATTTTGGTGATGGAGTCATAGGGCTCAATTCCCCTGGCATATCTCCAGTAAAAATCACGAAGACTGGTATCGGCATCTGTCAGGAACACGATGCGTTTGTCTTCGCGGTTACGTACTTTGGAAATATCATCAAACAAAGGCAATACGGGCTTATCTATACCACGTGGGCCGGAAGGTCCACCGAATCCGCCTCTGCCTCCAAATCCACCGCCTGCTGGTGCAGCAGCGTTCGGATCGAATACAGCGTGTTTCACTGTATCAATGGCAATATCGCAAGGTTCGATACCGTAGAACCATCCTCTCCAGAACCAATCCAGATCTTCTCCGCTCGCATCTTCCATGGTACGGAAAAGATCGGCAGGAGTTGGGTGTTTGAAAGCCCAGCGGCGTGCATATTCTTTAAATGCATAATCGAACAACTCACGTCCCATAATGGTTTCGCGCAGGATGTTCAGACCGGTGGCGGGTTTGGTATAAGCGTTCGGACCAAAACCAATGATGTTCTCACTATTGGTCATGATCGGTTCCAGCTGGTCTTTTGGTAAAGACATATACCCCTTCATCGAAGAAGCAAAGCCCATGCGGGAAGGGAATTTGTTATCATACAGTTCTTCGGTGAGGTACTCTACAAAAGAGTTCAGTCCCTCATCCATCCATGACCACTGGCGCTCATCGCTGTTAACGATCATGGGGAAGAAGTTATGCCCTACTTCGTGAATTATCACACCCAGCATACCCAGTTTGGTAGACTCGCTGTAAGTACCATCTTTCTGTGTACGTCCGTTGTTGAAACAGATCATCGGATATTCCATACCGTTGGCCGCTTCAATACTCTGTGCTACAGGGTACGGATAGGGAATGGAGAATTTTGAATAGGTTTTAATGGTATGGGCCACCGCTTTGGTAGAGAATTTGCGGTAGAGGCCATAAGCTTCTTTGGCATAGCCACTCATACACATGATCTTCTTGCCTTCTACATAGGCAGGCATGGCATCCCAGATATATTTACGGCTGGCTGTCCAGGCAAAATCCCGTACGTTCTCTGCTTTGAACACCCATGTTTTTTTAGCCGGGCTGATCTGCTTTTCAGCTTTCACCGCTTCTTCCAGTGTAACGATCTCTACCGGTTCTTTGGCATTCTGTGCCTGGTTCCAGCGGGCCAGTTGGGCCGCGGTTAATACCTGTGGGTAGTTCTGGCACTGACCGGTAGCCAATACCACATGGTCGGCCGGAACGGTCATCTGTACACTATAGTTACCGAATGCAAGGGCAAACTCTCCCCTGCCGGTGAACTGGTGGTTCTGCCATCCCTGAAAATCGCTGTACACACACAAACGGGGATACCATTGTGCCATGGTAAACAGGTTATGTCCATCCAGTGTTTCATAACCACCGAGACCGTTGAATGTCATACGGTCTGAAATTTTATAACTCCAGTCGAGGTTGAAAACGAATTTCTGTCCGGGCTTTAACGCTGCGGGCAGGTCTACACGCATCATGGTTTTGTTCACCACATATTTCAGCGCTTTACCGGTGGCATCTGTCAGTTTGGAGATGATGAAACCATAGCCGTTATCTACCTTCTGACTTTCCAGTCTATCAATAGTACCTGCAGCAACAGCTTTGCTTAGTGTACTCGCGTCCTGATAGTTGGCGTTGTTAACGGTGCTGTGTTCATTCTCATCCAGCTGTAACCAGATATAGGTTAACACATCGGGCGAGTTGTTGAAATAGGTTACGGTTTCACTACCCTTCAATTTCAGGTTAGCTTCGTCCAGCTCGCATTTGATCTCATAATCGGCGCGCTGCTGCCAGTACTTAGGTCCTGGTGCACCACTGGCCGTACGGTACTCGTTGGGCGTGGGTAAAATGGTTCCCAACTGTTCGAACTTGTTTCCATGGTTGGAAGTTGGGTTGTTACGAATGTCCTGGGCCTGTAAAAGACCGGCTGTACATAACAGCAAGGACAGGATAAGCAATTTTCTCATTCTCTGTTTTTGTTTTAGAAAGGGAGTCTTTCGATGGCCATCTGAACCGCAACTGCGAAAATACCTCCGGTGAGATACAGGATATATTCCCTGCGGTTACATTTCAAAATGGTCACGAATATAAAGGAAATCAATAAAACACAGCTTACGATCAGCAACTGCCCTACTTCGAGGCCCAGGTTAAAGGCCAGCAGTTGTGATACGATATTGGTATTGGTTCCGAGCAGGCTTTTCAGGTAATTGCTGAAACCGAGCCCATGGATCAACCCAAAGAACAACGCAAAAAAGTAGATTACCGGAAACCGGGTCTTGTATACGAACTTTTTCACAAACACATTACTGATGGCAGTAACCATGATGGTAACAGGGATCAGGAATTCGATCCATTTTACCGGATAATCCAGCAGGTTAAACACGCTCATGGCCAGTGTGATGGAATGTCCGATGGTGAAAGCGGTTACCAATACCAGAATCTTGCGCCAGTCTTCGAACTGGTAACGCAGGC
>CALRQQ020000470.1:0-3306 GCA_943370345.1 Chitinophaga pinensis | reverse complement strand
AGCCAGGCAGCGGTTTGCTCAAATCCCTTGCCATCACGGCTGTCATAATCATTTAAAACAAGGCCGTTGGCTTCCCGCATCATTGACTGAGGATCATCCAGATAATAATACAGAACTGCGAGGTTGAAGTAGGTCGCATATCTAATTTTCCGATCATGTTTTTTGGTAGAGGTATAGCGCTTCCTGATCCCTTCAAAGTAACTGATCACCGGTTGCAGTTTTTCCCGGGCTCCTGTAATTGGGGTATTGGCATCCATATTGTATAATACTTCACTCATTTGAGTAAACGTTTTCCGCCAATCATCGTATTCCGGATGCTTACGGCTGTCGATGATCCACATAAAATCATTAGCGGATACTTCGTTAAATCCAAAATCCTGTGTAATGCGGTCGCTGAGTGTATGCATGGCGCGGGTTACAGCATTCCGGTAAAGATCTTTGGTGACTGTAATTGAATTTACCAGAAAGTATCCTTCAGCGAGGTGTTTGATCGTAAATTCAGGACTTTTATATACCTGCTTATATTGGCGGGATGCCAATTCCTGATCCAGTATATGCATGCCTTTGTAGTCAGAGATGCTGGCAGTGGCGGCAAAGCTGTACACAACTTCCTGGTGGTAATACGTCCGGCTGCCGGTAACGATGCCGTTCCCGTTCTTCACCGTTTCCATTCTTTCTTTTACAGAGAAGGATTCAGGTAACAGATCACCCAGTTTCACATAGATTCCAATATGCCCGTTGTCCTGCAATTTTTTCCAACCTTCCAGTTTTACAGATTTTTCAGGTGAAAGGTCATCCATAAAGGAATCCATCATTTTTGTGCTTTCCACTTCCACATGATAGGTTCGGTAAGTGCTATCGAGCTGTACCTGGGGTAATGCACGGTATTGAACGGTAAACCGGTATTTATCTAGGTCTACATTTTTCTGGGCTGGCGACCAATACGGGCTTGCGAGGAGGAGGATAAGGTATAATTTTTTCACGGTCAGGATTTTGTCTGTAAAAAACGGTATCATAGGCCATATAGTACCTGTCAGGATGATATTTTATGAAATAAATGGAGGGATATATCGTAAAATCACGAAGAATATTACGTGATAAGGCGTTTGGCTTCACTGACAATCAGCGAAAAGTATACCCCTCAGCCTGTTCATCCGAATGCCGGTTCATTGCTCCACATCCACCCGGATCATCCAGTTGCCGGCTTCGTTGAGTTCCAGTTTCGCAATCGCCACCTGTTGTACGGACCTGGCCCTTTCAAAAGTGATGATGGCACTGAAGGGAAAAATAATATTCCGGAAAATATAGCGGTTGGTAACCTGAGAAGCCGTGTCATATACCAGCTCTGTGTAATTGCCCTGGATCAATTGTATATTTCTGATCTCTGATTTGGGAAGTACCGGCTGACTATTAGTGGAGCCTCCGCCGGTAGAATTCTTTACGGTAAAGGTGATCTCTGAAACAAGTGTGTTCATTTTTTTGACACTGATACTGCTGAAATTGTTGGTCAGCATTTCAGTGTTATAGGCTCTTTCAAATTTCCCTTTGTATTCCCCGTTTTTAAAATAACCGGTTATTGTTTCCTGCTGATTTTCATTTTCTATATGCCGGTTAAATGTACCAAAGCCGTTTTGTTTCCCTTTTTTCCATTCACCTTCATACGAGCTGCCGTTTTTCCAGGTGTACTTTCCTTGTCCGTCCGGGTAACCTTTTTTGAAATGCCCTGTATAGCTATCTGTACCAGCGGCTGTACCCTGGCCATCGGCCAGTCCATTCCGGCAATCTCCGCTATACGTGCCCTGAAGAGAATCCGGAATAACTTTACATACCTGCCCGGTCAGTTGTAAAGAAATGGCTGCAAATACTGGTACTATCAAATAAATTTTCATAAAATTCAGCGTTTTTAAAGTTACCCCAAAGGATCCGGGTCTTCCGGTTCGGGAATGGATTGATGATTTTCATTTGTCTGGTTGACATTCGTCCATTTAAACCTCGTATTCTTAAGCTACCTTAAAGGTATAATTTTCCGCCATGATCAGGAAAGGGTTGACCGATAATGAGGTCAAAGAAAGATTGCGGTTGTATGGTCATAACGAGCTCGCCACTGCCCGGCCAAAAAACGTATGGCGAATTGCATTGGAAGTGGTACGGGAACCGATGTTCCTCCTGTTAATATGCTGTGGGTTGCTGTATATGATCCTTGGTGATTACCGGGAGGGAGTTATCATGCTGGGCACGATTTTTCTTATCATATTCATTACATTTCATCAATACCGTAAAACGGAGAAAGCATTGGAGGCATTAAAAAGTCTCTCCTCGCCCAGGGCGTTGGTCATCCGTAACGGGGAAGAGGTCCGGATCCCTGGCCGGGAAGTAGTACCGGGTGATTTCCTGGTAATTAATGAAGGAGACCGTATACCGGCAGATGCCAGGCTGCTTGAATCACTTAACCTGACCGTTGATGAGTCGTTGCTGACCGGTGAATCAATACCCGTAGTGAAATTAAGAGGAGATGTGACAGGTGCAGATAAAATGATCCTTTACAGCGGAACGCTGGTTGTATTAGGCAGCGGACTGGCCGAAGTGACTGCTACCGGTAATGAGACGGTCTTTGGAAGGATCGGCCTCTCGTTGACCTCGATAAAACAGGACGAAACACGGTTGCAGGCTGAAATGAAAAAACTGATCCGCAACTTATTTCTGATCGGTGCAGTAGTCAGTATTGCCATAGTGCTTTTATTCTATTTTACCAGGGGAGGCTTTTTACAATCACTGCTCAATGGCCTCACAGCCGCCATGGCCATACTGCCAGAAGAATTTCCCGTTGTAATGACCGTATTCCTGGCCTTGGGCGCCTGGCGTTTATCCAAACGAAAAGTACTTACCCGTAACTCATCTGCAATAGAAACATTGGGTTCTGCTACGGTCTTATGCAGTGACAAGACCGGAACAATTACGGAGAATAAAATGGAAGTGGAGGTGGTTTATAACGGAAAGGAGATCTATCATAGTAATGTTTTTGGGGAACATCATGCACTATTCAGCAATTTACTAAAGACGGCCAGTCAGGCGTCGAAGGAGAATCCGGTGGATCCCATGGAAATTGCAATCGGGAAATTGTATGATCAATTTTATGAAAACGAGGCCGACAGGACCAGTTTTATCCGTGAGTATCCGTTAAGTCGTGAACTGATGGCCATGACGAGGGTGATGCAGGATCCTTTGTCGGATTCTTCTCCTTACGAAGTATATGCCAAAGGCGCCCCGGAAGCAGTATTGAAGATGTGTAAAATGGATGCGGTTATC
>CALRQQ020000469.1:0-3348 GCA_943370345.1 Chitinophaga pinensis | reverse complement strand
CAATCCCCGTAAATGGAGTGCTGAATCACCTGAACTCTATCAATGCCTGATCGTGTTGAAGGATGAAACAGGTAAGCCCATTAGTCAGACAGGATGCCGTATTGGTTTCCGGGAGGTGGAGATCAGGAATGCCCAACTGCTGGTCAATGGGGTAAGAGTAATGGTGCATGGGGTGAACCGGCATGAGCATGATGATGTGCTTGGTCACGTGCCTACCGTGGCGCTGATGAAAAAGGATATACAACTGATGAAACAGTTCAATATCAATTCTGTTCGCACTTCTCACTATCCCAATGATCCGCTCTGGTATAAGCTCTGTGATGAATATGGTTTGTACCTGGTGGATGAGGCGAATATTGAGAGTCACGGGATGGGCGCAGAGAAACAGGCCCGTTACAATCAGGGGGCACATGTTGCCTACCGGCCAGAATGGGCTCCGGCTCATCTTGACCGCCACAGACGGATGGTAGAACGGGATAAGAATCATGCTTCCATAATCATCTGGTCATTAGGGAATGAATGCGGAAATGGTCCGGTGTTTTACGAAGGATATAAGTGGATCAAAGAACGGGACAATACACGTCCGGTTCAATTTGAACAGGCAGCAGAAAACGCCAATACCGATATAATTTGCCCGATGTATCCCCGGATCCATGATATGAAGGCCTATGCCAATGATAAATCAAAACAACGTCCTTACATCATGTGTGAGTTCTCCCATGCCATGGGAAACAGTAATGGTAATTTCCAGGAATACTTTGATGTCATGGAAACCGACCCGCGGATGCAGGGCGGGTTTATCTGGGACTGGGTGGATCAGGGATACAAACAAACGGATAAGAGTGGTAATGTATTCTGGGGATATGGCGGTGATCTCGGAAGTTATAATTACCTGAATGATGAAAATTTTTGTTCAAACGGACTGATCGCGGCGAACCGTACACCACACCCGGGTTTGTTTGAAGTAAAAAAAGTGTACCAGGATTTAAAATTTTATGCGAAGGATATTGAGAAAGGACAGATCACTATAAAGAATAATTTTTCTTTTATTTCAACGGATCCGTATCGTTTTTTCTGGACCCTGGTGGAGAATGGGCTGGAAGTTTACCGGCAAGATATACGTGTGCATGTAGCAGCAGGTCAGCAACAGGATATCACACTTTCGATTCCAGCAGGAAAACTGAAACCTTCAGCAGAGTACTTTATCAATATCTATGGAGTTACGGTAAATGCTACTGAAATGATCCCTGCCGGACACGAAGTGGCCAGGGAACAGTTCAAGCTGGGGAGAGATTTTTTTGGGGCAACGGGAACGTCTAGCACCGGGACTCTCCGTGTTATTAAAGAAACAGAGAAAATTATTTTTCAGTCAGGCGATATAAAAGGGGAGTTTGATCTCAAAGGAGGGTATTTCCGCAGTTATCAGGGTAAGGGCGGTATTCAACCACTACGGATACCCGAACCTTATTTCTGGAGGGCACCTACTGATAATGATTTTGGGAGTGGGATGCCCAATACCTTAGGTATCTGGCGTTCTGCACACCAGGGAAGAAAACTGAATAATGTAACCGTGGGTGAACAGACGCAGGCCGGGTTACCGCTCAAACTGGAATATGAATTAACAGGTATTGCAGTTCCCTATACGATTGAATTCCTGATCATGAATGATGGTGCGTTGAAAGTTACGGCCTCTATTGATCTGAATGGACGTGACCTGCCGGAAATGCCCCGCTTTGGTATGCGTACACAACTGGCACCTGAATTTGAGAATCTTCAATATTATGGCAGAGGTCCATGGGAAAATTATACTGACCGTAATACAGCCGCTTTCATTGGTAATTATGTGGGATATGTGAGGGATCAGTTCACCGCCAATTATATCCGGCCTCAGGAGAACGGATATAAAACGGATGTGCGGTGGTTGTCCCTGACAAACGCTGCCGGTCGCGGTATTTATATTGAAGGGGTTCAGCCCATCTGTTTCAGTGCCCTGCACCATTCGGCTGAAAGCATGGACCCGGGCATGACCAAGAAGCAACAGCATCCATCCGATCTTCGCCCCGATAAAAATGTATACCTGCATATCGACCTGTTGCAAAGAGGAGTGGGCGGTGATGACAGCTGGGGCGCATTGCCACATGACCCATATCGTTTACGGGCCAAAAGGTATACGTATAGTTATATCATCCGCTTACTGGATAAATGAATAAACATTGACAAGCCCGTTTAAATACCTGTTGATCGTCCTGTGGCTATTGTCGTTATCCGGCATCCGTGCATGGGCATCTTCTTTTGAAACCGGGGATACTTCAGGTTATCGCCTCATTTGGGCAGATGAGTTCAATTCAAATGGAAGACCCGATACAGCCAACTGGGTTTATGAATACGGGTTTGTTCGAAATAATGAAGAACAATGGTATCAGCCTGATAATAGCTATTGCAGGGATGGTTTACTGATAATTGAGGCCCGTAAGGAAAGACGACCTAATCCGGTTTTTGAGATGAAAAGTCCTGATTGGCGAAGACACCGGGAAACAATGGAATATACTTCTTCCTGTTTGCTTACCCGCGGGAAACAAAGCTGGTTGTATGGACGGTTCGAAATGCGGGCACGAATCCCGATCGGGCCGGGTATGTGGCCTGCCTGGTGGACGCTCGGTATCGAACAACCGTGGCCCGGCAATGGTGAAATTGATATTATGGAATATTACCGGGGTAAACTGTTGGCCAATCTGGCCTGTCTCGGAGATGACAAGAAAGCACATTGGTTCACAAATACTTTTTCAACAGATTCATTGGGTGCAGATAACTGGGCAAGACAGTTTCATGTGTGGCGGATGGAATGGACCAGCGAGTTTATCGCATTATATTGTGATGAACAGTTGCTGAATAAAGTATCGCTGGTTGCACTGACTAACAGAGATGGGACAGGATTTAATCCTTTCCGTCAACCGCAATATATGCTCATCAACCTGGCAATCGGTGGCGATAATGGAGGAGATCCTGCTGGCACCATGTTCCCGCAACGGCTGGAAGTGGATTATGTGCGGGTTTATAGGGAGGAGGGGGAGTAGAAAATGGAAAATAGGAAATAGGAAATGGGGAATAGGGAATAGGAAGCAGGAAGCAGGAGTTGAAGGTTAGAAATAAGATATTAATTGTATTAATATGAATAAAGCCGTTGTCAGCGGATTGATGATGTTTATCCTGACTGTACAGGTTGTTGTAGCACAGCCGGGACAGGTGCAATCTGCAACTTTTTCAAAATTGTTGAATGGTCAAACGGTTTTCAAAGTGGATCAGCCGGATTTCATTAAAAGCCCTTTTACCGGAGTTACACGCAAACAT
>CALRQQ020000468.1:0-3370 GCA_943370345.1 Chitinophaga pinensis | reverse complement strand
CGCCATTTTCCAGGTATTCTTTCAGAAATTCTTTGATGGTAGGGATCACATCCTGCCAGTCTTCCGTATCAGCGGTTTTGGTAAGCGTAACAAAATTGCTGGCAATGAACACGCTTCTGATAAAAGGGAAACTGAACAGCTCCTTGGCCAGTGGCGAAGGCGTTGCGAGGGTCTCGTCAGCAAAATCAATGCTCTTGCCCGGATACAATAATTTATTGGCCACGAATTTCATGGTTTCCGGGTTGGGCGTCATTTCGGTATAGATACTGATCACCGGGTTGCCTGTTTTGATCATAATGCTTGATTTATAAGGTCACTGCAAAAATAAACAAAACCCCGGCAGGGATGGTTCAGTTAGGGCCGCAGGGTGCCCTGGGAGCCCATATTTTTCGGATATCGAAACCCCGGTGCCTTACCAGCAGGCAAAACGCACCGTGCCTTCCTCGATAGAAATAGGCGTTTCAGTGGCTTTTTCAGGTGTAACCGGCTGACTTTTAACCGGTTCAATGCTTTTCTCTGCCGGTTTCACAACGGCTTGCACCATTTTCTGAGACCGGGTAATGGTTTGGGTGGGGGCAGCCAAAACCACTGTTACCATGCATGCTATGCTGTAAAGGGTATTTTGGAAAACTGCTTTCATATTCTGTATTATGGAACAAAAGTATCCTTGATTATGCAGGTTTGCAATCACATAAACGTGTGAAATGCAGGTTTGTGCCGGATTTAAGGGGAAAGAAAAAACCCGGGCAAATAGCCCGGGCAGATTAGCTAAAAACCTATATATCAAGGAATTAATAAGAAAACGTGGCGTTTTCTATCGATTCCGGTAAGCCGGGAGATTTGGTTACGGTTTTGCGGGTCAAAGGATTTCCGCTGGCATCATAGGTATACGTGTGGGTAACCGTTTCGACCAGGTTGCCCGATTCGTCATAATGTTCTTCCGCCAATGGGTTATTGGGGATCAGGCTTTCCAATGGCAGGTAAGGATTGTTCTCAAACAATGCTGTTGTATTGGGGTTGGTATCGTACTGGGTCAGTACAAACACATTGGTCTTATCCAGGGTGCCGGTAGTGGGGTCGAGGTAAAACAAAGTCATTTTTTTCAGGTTGCCATTGCTGTAGTATTCTTTTTCATACTTCAGGGTGGGTGTGGTAGAAAGGCCACCACCGGGTTTACGTGTATACCCTTCTGTTTTGGTGAGTTTTCCATTGGTATAACTGTAGGCGTATGATGCCACCTGTGTACTACCGTTTACAAAGATCTCTGCTTTTACAAGCTGGTTATTGGCATAACTGTATTTAACAACACTGCCGTCATCACCCTGTATCTCCGTTACGTTTGATCCGGTATAGATGAAACTGTAAACGATATGTTCCGATGTGTTGTTGGAAAACGCCACATGATTGGTGATTTTTTTCACGGTTCCGTTGGTATTGTATTCAATGGCTTCGTAGCTGCCATCATCATACTGGATCCTGGACAGTTTTTTTCCATTGGCGGGCGGAGGCGTGGTTACAGGGTCGGGCGTGTATTCTTTACTGCAGGCACTCAGCAGCATGGCCAGAAACAGGTACAGTACACCTGCTTTCATTGATAGTAATTTTATTCGTTTCATTTCTCAGACAGTTAAATCTGACACAAACCTACCGTAGCAGGCGGGGCAGCACAATCACATGAAAATGTGGTTGGGATAAAAGGAAGATGCAGGTGAGGAGCGGCAGGGATGATGTAGCTCCGGTAAAAAAATAGCCGCAGATTTCTCTGCGGCCGGGTTTTTCAAGAAAGGATGTATTATTTGATCTCTGCAAATGCAACCGGTTGAGGTACTACATTGTGCACAGGCTTCGTGGTTTTGAGATAAGCGAAGATGGATTTCAGGTCTTCGTCTGTCATATTCTTATAACCGGGCCATGGCATGGGTGGTAATAAGGAGCGATTTCCTTCCAGTCCTTTTGATTTTCCTTCGCGGATCGCGCGGATAAAATTCTCCTCTTTCCAGCTACCGATACCGGTGCTGTCTGAACTGATATTGGCGGAATAAGAAATACCCCAGGGACCCACCGCAGCGGTCAGATCCATCGCCATTAAAACCCATCCACCCTGTACGGTTTGCTTGGCTACAGGAGGCAGTTGCCCGTTTTGCTGAAAACCGGATAAACGCAGTTCCGGAATTACTTCAGGACCATGGGCGCCCAGTCTTTTGGGTGAATGACAATCATCGCAACCTGCAATGGTTACCAGGTATTCGCCACGGGCGATCCGGATGGTTGTTGAATCTTTTGTGCCTGTCTCTGCTGTTGCCTTAGTATCGCCACCGGAAATGCCGGTACAGGAAACCACTGCTGCTGTAAAAGAGACAGCGAGTATGGCCATTGTTACAATTTTCTTTTTCATAGTCGGTTATTTGAGCAGCAAACCTAACCGTATGTACAGCGTTGGGCAATCACATGAAAATGTGGTTGGTATGAAAGGAGCATAAGGTGTAAGAGTGGTAAGCAGAGCGGTGATACGGCTAATAGAAAAAAAATGGCTGCAGAACAGCTATCTGAACTGCAGCCTGCGGCCCCCCGCAATTACAACTGATTAAACCAACTTGTCTTTAAAAGCTTTTGCTACTGCCTCACTCTTGCTGTTCACGTGTAATTTTTCGTAGATCTTTTTGATATGACTTCTCACCGTATCAATAGCAATGAACATTTCATTGGCGATCATCTTATAGCTATATCCTTCTACTAAAAACTGCAGTACTTGTTTTTCGCGGTCAGATAAATTATAATCTTCTCCCTTCTCATTGTTCATGGAGGAGAACATTTTCAATACCTGTGTAGCAATACTGGCTGTCATGGGAGCACCACCACTCTGCGCTTCTTTGATATATTCCAGCAGTTTGGTAGGCGGTGTTTTTTTCAGCACGTATCCATTGGCGCCACTGCTGATGGCCTGGAATACATTTTTATTATCATCAAAAACGGTGAGCATCAAAACCTTTACCTCATCGTTTACCTGGCGGATCTTTTTCAGACCTTCAATACCGTTGATGCCGGGCATATCTATATCCATCAGAATCACATCAGGTTTCCAGGCGCCTACCTCTTCAATTACATTATTACAGTTTTTAAAACAGGCCAATACCTCAAACCCCTCCGATCCATTAATGAGCATCGTTAGTCCTTCACGCAGCTGGGGGTTATCTTCGTAAATCAACAATTTGGTCATTCGTTCTCTTTTAACCGGTCAAAAATAGGCAGCGGCGGGTGATAATGCAACCGCATAAATATGTTATCCTTTGCGAACGGGCCATCTTAAAAACCTCTCCCACCCGTGGCCCAACGGTAAAAACCGGGTACAAAACGCCGCGTAAGGGCAGCC
>CALRQQ020000467.1:0-3377 GCA_943370345.1 Chitinophaga pinensis | reverse complement strand
AGTTCATGTATGTAATGTCCTTCGGCCTTTGTGACTATCATTGGCTCACCAATGGCCAGAAAACCGTGTGTGGCCTGGGTCTGTACTTCAAGATCCGGATCCGCAAACCCGATCATGAAGGCGGCATGTTCGAATACTTCGCCCGCTACGGCCTGATAACTGACCACCCCTTTCATATTATCCGAGGATGTGGCGCCGAATATGGTTACATCGGGACCGAAGACTGATTCGATCCCTTCTATACAACGGTCATTGGCGATGTCGATACCAGAAGCAAGAAAATAAATAAACCGGGTGCCTGGCTGTTGACGGTATAGTTCTTCGGCCATTTCCTTTGCTTTCTCATAGGAGTTATTTCCATAGATCTCATTCACCCAGGAAAGGCCAAATTCTTTTCCTTTGACCGCCATGATGGCTATATCCTTCATGGTCTCACTAACTCCTTCCTTTCCGACAATACCACAACAGGACGCTGCTACTACTTTTGCATGAGGGGCTAATTGTTGTGTACTTTCGATCAGTTCCTTAAAATCATGTCCGAGTGAGGCATGAATGATGACAAGATCACAGTCTGATGTGTTGCTGCCCAATGCAGATTCCATACATTCAGTGATGCCCCGGCGGGTGTTTACAATACGCGTACTGGCAGAAAAGAAATTCAACATAGTAAGAAGTTTAGTATTCCTACCAAAAATTACGTTGTTCTGCAGTCAAAACAATCTGATATTTATTTGCTTAAATTAAATTAAGTGATTGCACTTATTGGAAAGGGGTTTTACCCATCACTTACAGGTAGATCTGACAGTTCTGACCAAAATACAGGTCTAACTCATCCAGTTAATTCCTGCCTCCGGATTCCATTTGAATGTTGATTTTTTTAACCGGGTCCAGAATCCGATAGAGCTTTTTCCGGTAATATCACCACTGCCGAATTTGCTTTCGTTCCAGCCGCCAAAGGAGAATGGTTCACGGGGTACGGGTACCCCAACGTTTACCCCGATCATTCCTGCACTGGCCCTTTCAATGATATACCTTGCCGCGCCTCCGTGCTGGGTAAATACGGCGGCGGCATTGCCATATGGACTGGCATTTTCAATGGCCAGTGCTTCGTCAACCGTTTGGGTGCGTATGATGGAAATGACCGGTCCGAAAATCTCTTCCCGTGCAACGGCCATATGGGGGAGTACATGATCCAGCACCGTGGGGCCAACATAGGTACCGGCCTCTTTACCGGCCACCTTTACATTTCGTCCGTCCACTAAAACCTTTGCTCCATCTTTCTCTGCCTCGGTGATATATTTTTCAATTCTTTCTTTTGCATCATGACTGATCACGGCACCCAGATTCTGTCCGGGGATCACTTTACGGGCTTCTGCACAGATCTTCTCAATGATGGTCTCCACATTACCCACAGCGAGCATAGCACCTGCCGCCATACAACGCTGACCGGCACAGCCGCTCATACTGGCTACAACATTTTGTGCCGTCATGTCCGCATGGGCATCCGGTAATACGATGAGGTGGTTCTTAGCACCGCCCAATGCCAATACTCTTTTCAGGCTGGCAGTCCCCCGCTGATAGACCAGTTTTGCTACCCAGGTGGAACCTACAAATGTAACGGCTTCAATCCCGGGGTGATCACAAATGGCGTTGACCATTGCATGATCTCCATTTACAATATTAAATACGCCATCCGGCAGCCCTGCTTCTTTAAGTAATGTGGCGATACGTCCCAGTGTCAGCGGTACTTTTTCGGAAGGTTTAATGATCATACAGTTGCCCAGTACCAGTGCATTGGGAATGGTCCAGTTGGGCACCATCGCCGGAAAATTAAAGGGAACAACCGAGGCCACTACCCCTAACGGTACATGTTCGGTCCTGCATTCCACTCCTTTGCTTACTTCCAGCATTTCACCGGTCACCAGTTGTGGAAGGGAGGTGGCAAACTCAGTAAGTTCAATACATTTTTCAATTTCCGCTACCGATTCGCCATGTGTTTTACCGTTTTCCTCACTGCATAGGTCCGCCAGTTCATGGAGATGCTTTTCAAGCAATGTTTTGTAACGGAAGAATACCTGCACCCGTTCCTTGATCGGTGTTTTGCTCCATCCGGGAAAAGCCGCCGCAGCAGCGGCCACGGCCTTGTCCAGTTCGCCGGGTACACACAAGGGTACTTCACTCAGCAGCTCCCCGTTCACCGGTGAGATCACTGGCAAATGCCCGTTGGCCAGTGGGGTGGTATGGACTCCATTGATAAAATTCTGGACGGGAGGATATTTCATGGCCGGCGGTTTATGTTTATAATTGATCTGAATAAAAATAGGTAAAATAACGAAGTTTGCAGGAAACACTGATCCGCATGACTCCAGAACGCCATGATAAACTGATACAGGTATTATCCAAACGCCAACCCGATCTGACCGTTGTGCTGGAGAATGTATTTGATCCCCATAATATCTCCGCCGTGATGCGTACCTGTGATGCAGTTGGCGTACAGGAAGTGTTTATTCTCAACAACCGCATTCCCCGTCATAAAAAATGGGGTGCCCGCAGTTCCTCCAGTGCCGCTAAGTGGCTTACCACTTACCAGTTTGACGATGCCTCCGCCTGTTTCGAAGCTCTTCGGAATAAATACAGTAAGATCCTCACCACTCACCTGAGCAGTGATGCCGTGAGTCTGCATGAGATTGACATGACCGGACCAATCGCCCTTGTTTTTGGCAATGAACACAGTGGGGTCAGCGATGAGATCAGGGGCATGGCCGATGGTAATTTCATTATTCCGCAAGTGGGGATCATACGGTCACTTAATATCAGCGTAGCCTGTGCCGTAACTTTATATGAAGCCTTCCGCCAGAAAAATCTGGCAGGACATTACGATAATCCCCGATTCGAACATAAAATGAAACAGGGATTACTGGAAGAGTGGGCGCTAAAGGAGGAGGGAGAATAAGAAGTCTTCAGCCGGCAGTCGGCTGTAGTGAGTGACAGCACCTGTACTATATGCTGAATGACTAAAGGGCCTGTTACAGGCTTTGCTAAAGCCCATAACAGAACCCGGTTAGTTGTTTTGCATGGCTTACTCAGTTATTTCATCTTTTCTCTTCAGTTTCCAGTTCCTCTTTGGCCTTGACCAGCAGATAAAGAAAATGGACACCAGCTATGAGACTGGTCAGTCCTAATACAATACCCATTATACTGTTGTGATAAATGGCTTTGGCCAGGGCGTAGCCTACAAGTACCATAAAGCCGATAACGATGATCCGGTTGAGTTGGTGTCTGGAAAGCATAAGCGTTGATTTAGGAGTGAACAGGTGGTTTGTTCTTGGGATGCTTCCATACTCTATTTCCATAAAAAAAAGTGAAAATAGTTTCAG
>CALRQQ020000466.1:0-3380 GCA_943370345.1 Chitinophaga pinensis | reverse complement strand
AATGACAGGAAGTATTTTTTCATAAATGGCAATTTCTGGTTACCAATATTACTCTTACTCTCCAAGGCCCTGACTGACTTTTGTCATAGAAATGTCTGACATAAGTCAGCTAAAGGGACTATTGGAATCAATAACTCTGTTCCGTCAATTTCCCCATTCTTCACGGCTGCTTGCCACAAATTACTTTGCATGAACAACCCCACTGTTCAACAAGCCCCTACTTATTTAGAGGAGTTTAAAAGAAAAGGATATTCACGCGCGGATTTCCTGAAATTCTGTACCCTCATGGCTGCCTATCTTGGTCTTGAGAATTCCTCTACTGCTCAGGTGGTACAGGCGATGTCGACCAAGTCCCGGCTTCCGGTGATCTGGTTGCATTTTCAGGAGTGTACCTGTTGCAGTGAATCCTTTATACGTTCTTCTCATCCGATCGTGGCGGATGTACTGTTGGATCAGATCTCCCTGGATTATTCTGAGACACTCATGGCGGCCTCCGGGCACCAGGCAGAAGAAGCCATGAAGAACACCATGACCAGGTATAAAGGTGAATATATATTGTGCGTGGAGGGAAGTGTTCCTACCGCTGCGGACGGAGTGTATTGTATGATCGGTGGTAAGACCTCTATGCAGATCCTTGAAGAAGCCGCTGAGGGCGCCAAAGCGGTGATTGCCTGGGGCAGTTGTGCCAGTAATGGTTGTGTACAGGCCGCAAAGCCTAACCCTACTTCAGCTACACCCATTCATAAATTATTAAAGGGAAAACCGGTGATCAAAGTACCCGGATGTCCGCCGATCGGAGAAGTGATGGCCGGGGTGATCGTTCACGTGGTGACTTTTGGCCGACTGCCTGAACTGGATGGGCTGGGACGACCGAAGGCTTTTTATAGCAAGCGTGTACATGATACCTGTTATCGTCGTCCGTATTATGATGCTGGTCTGTATGTGGAGAGTTTTGATGATGAGAACGCGAAGAAGGGCTATTGCTTATATAAAGTGGGTTGTAAAGGCCCTTCTACGTATAATGCCTGTGGCGTTACCAAATGGAATAATGGGGTCAGTTTCCCGATCCAATCCGGTCACGGCTGCTTCGGGTGCAGTGAGGAGAATTACTGGGATAATGGCCGCATTTACGAAAGGGCATCTGCCTTCCCGGGATTCGGTATTGAATCCACGGCGGATACCGTAGGTAAGGTTGCACTGGGTGTTACCGGTGCTGCGTTGGCTGCCCATGCGGTGATGACCAATGTTCGCAAGAAAAAACTGATCAAAGGCCTCGAGAAAGAAGGTAAGGAAAGCGAACAGGAACTGAAAGACTAACCCCATTTAAAGACCCTTACAAATAATAAATAATGAGTACCAGAATAGTTGTTGATCCGGTTACACGGATCGAAGGACACTTACGGATCGAAGCTGATATTGAAAATGGAAAGATCAAGGATGCCTATAGCAGTGGCACCATGGTTCGTCTCCTCGAGGAGATCCTCCGTGGCCGCGACCCGCGTGATGCGTGGGCCTATGTGGGGCGTGTATGTGGCGTGTGTACTTCCGTTCACTCCCTTACTTCCGTAAGGGCCGTTGAAGATGCACTGGATATCGTGATACCACCCAATGCAGAGATGGTCCGCAATATCATGTTTTGCGCCCAATATATGCACGACCACGTGGTCCATTTCTATCATCTCCATGCAATGGACTGGGTGGATGTGGTGAATGCCCTGAAGGCCGATCCGAAGAAAACATCCGAACTGGCCCAAAGTATTTCCAACTGGCCTAAATCCTCTCCGGGTTATTTCAGTGATCTGCAAAAGCGGATCGGCAAGTTCGTGGAAAGCGGACAGCTGGGGATCTTCAGTAATGGATACTGGGGGCACCCTGCCTATAAGCTGCCTGCTGAAGTGAACCTGATCGGACTGGCACACTACCTGGAAGCGCTTGAATGGCAGAAAGAGATCGTAAAAGTGCATACTATTTTCGGTGGTAAGAATCCACACCCCAACTACCTCGTTGGCGGAATGGCTTGTGCCATCAGTACCGATGATGTAAGCGGACTGAATGCAGAACGCCTGGCGTATGTACAACAGTTATTAAAACAGGGTAAGGAATTCATTGAGCAGGTATATATCCCGGATCTGATGGCAATCGCGTCCTTCTACAAGGATTGGGGGGCTATCGGTGGCGGATTAGGTAACTATATGTCTTATGGCGATCTGCCCTGGAATGGTTACCGCGATGCCTCTTCTTATAAATTTCCTGCGGGTGTGATCCTCAATAAAGATATCAGTAAAGTATATGAAGTGGACCTGCGTAAGGACGATGAAGTACAGGAGTTCATAGACCACTCCTGGTATGAATATAAGGGTGGTGGCGGACTGCACCCCTGGAAAGGTGAAAGCAAGATCAAGTATACAGGTCCCAAACCGCCGTTTGATAATCTGGATACCAGCAAAGCATACAGTTACCTCAAAACACCCCGCTGGAAAGGGAATGCAGTGGAAGTTGGCCCACTGGCCCGTGTACTCGTTGGTTATGCCAAAGGAAGAGAAGAATTCAAGGAAGTGGTGGACAAAGCCCTTACCGATCTGAATGTGCCTGTTACTGCACTCTTCTCTACATTGGGTCGTACCGCAGCCCGTGGATTGGAAAGTGTGCTGGTCGCTCAATGGGGTATTGATTTCTTCAATCAGCTGATCGATAATATCAAAAAGGGTGATACCCGGATGGCCGACTCATCCAAACGTGATCCGTCGAAATGGCCCGCTAAAGCATTAGGCGTAGGACATGCAGAAGCCCCCCGGGGTGCTCTTGCCCACTGGATCAATATCGAAGATGAAAAAATTGCCAACTATCAGTTAGTGGTACCTACTACCTGGAATGCCTCCCCGAGGGATGGTAAAGGTCAGCTCTCCGCTTACGAAGCAGCCCTCCGGGATACCCCGATTGCAGATCCGAAACAGCCGGTGGAAATATTAAGGACCGTACACTCCTTTGACCCCTGTCTGGCCTGTGCGGTACACCTGTACGATGAAGAAGGAAAACATATCAGCCGGATCAGTGTTCTTGGCGATTAACCTTTAAAAAAAACAGTATGGCAAACGAAGTCATCGTTCATAAAGTACATAAACTGCGCCGGGTATATGTGTGGGAACAACCGGTACGGATCTACCACTGGCTGAATGCCCTGACGATCCTCGTGCTGATCGGTACAGGGTTCTATATTGCCGACCCGCTGGCCCTTCAAAGTTCACAGGAAGCCGCGAATCAATTTACAATGGGTTGGATACGCATGATCCACTTTATTGCGTCTTATATTTTCTTTTTCAATTTCCTGTTTCGTATTTACTGGGGTTTTGCAGGGAATAAGTATGCCAACTGGAAACAGT
>CALRQQ020000465.1:0-3391 GCA_943370345.1 Chitinophaga pinensis | reverse complement strand
GATCTGGTCAAGGGCTTCAAAACTGCGGGCAGCCTTGCCTCTGCCTCCATACACGATCAGGTCATCAGGACGTTCGGCAACTTCAGGATCCAGGTTATTGAGCAACATCCGCAGGGCTGCTTCCTGTACCCAGCCTTTACAATGAAGGGTGGAACCGTTGGGCGTCTTGTATTTTACGGGATCGTAGGAACGTGTGATGGTTGACATAGCAAAGCGGTTTATGAATCAAAATTAAGGAAACAAACAGCAAGTACGAAGTTAGAAGTACGAAGTACGAAAGGCATTCCGTATAACGAGAAAGGGCTGTTTCCTGACAACCGGCAACTGACAGCTGACAAGTTTTCTACATCGGAGACAGATACAGTCCGAATTCCAAAACAGGTGATCAAAGAACTTCAGTCGTACTTCGTACCTCGTACTTTGTATTTAATTCCTATCTTGTAACCGTAACTTTACATACCATGAGTATTCATATCAGTGCCCCAAAAGGAGATATAGCCAAAACCGTTCTCATGCCCGGTGATCCGTTACGGGCTAAATATATTGCTGAAAATTTTTTGAAAGATGCGGTACAGGTGAATCAGACCCGCAATATGTTTATGTATACCGGTACTTATCAGGGCAAGCTCCTTACCGTTGGGGCCAGTGGTATGGGGTGTCCGTCGATCGGCATCTATTCCTATGAATTGTATACTGAATACGAAGTGGATACCATCATCCGGATCGGCACCTGTGGTGCCTATACCACTGAACTGAATTTATTCGACCTGATCAATGTTGATAACGCCTGCAGCGAATCCACCTTTGCGCAATATGCCTGGGGTATCGAAGGACAGGCTATTCCTCACCAGGGTAGGGCTTTTGATCTGATCAATACAACCGCTGCGGAACAGGGCAAAAAACTCAACGCCTGTAATATTCATTCCAGCGATATTTTTTACCGAAAGACCTGGGATATTCCGGAAGTAGCGGTACAACATCATTGTCTCGCAGTGGAAATGGAAGCCTTTGCATTATTTGCTAATGCTAAACATCTGGGCAAAACGGCGGGCACCCTCCTCACTGTTTCTGACGTGATCCCCACCCACGAAAAGATCTCCGCGGATCAAAGGGAAAAGGCATTGGTGCCGATGATGGAACTGGCGCTGGAAACTGCGACCAAACTGTAATTGCCTGCGGCAATTATTTAGCCACGGATAACACGGATTAGCACGGATTTAAAAGCCTCTGCGAGGCATTTTGGGGGCCACAAAAACACACCAATCCACACGAAAAAAAATACAAAGTAAATGACTGTATTATTCGTGCTCTTTCGTGTGTTTTAGTGGCCAATATAATTTGCCGTAGGCAAATTCAAATTCCATGCATGGCCATCCTTATATTAAATTTATTTTGCACTTAAAATAAATACCCTACCTTACTCTTACTTCTTACCCCGGGCAAACCCTATCGCCCAACCTGAAGACCTCATCGGATACAGACATTTCAATTTTTCAATCAAAACCAAAAAGTTTATGAAACTATTTTGCGCAGCATGGTTGCTGTTATTGATTTCATGTAATGCTAAAGATGATAAGGTCTCCACATTGAACATGCAGGGGGCATACAAAATGAATTCCCAGCATTATAAAAGCGCCAAACAAGACACCACAGTTACTGGACTGGAGCAGTTAAAAATTTTCGGTGATGGCTTTGTCATGTATGCTAATGTTAACCCGGCTGATTCAGCAAGCAGTTTTGGGATCGGCACCTACACGGCAGGCAAGGATACGGTCTCGGAAGTAATTCATTACAGCGGCTCCGCCAATGGGGGTGATGACACCGTCCGTACATTCAAGCTGGTGATCGAAAAGTCGGATAAGGGATACAAGCAGGTGATCCCGGAGATCGGCAGCGGGGATAATAAATTCATGCTCACCGAAGAATACACTGCCGTGGGAACCAGCGCCACCAGTGCACTGGATGGCGCCTGGAAACAAACCAAACGGCTGTGGATCATGGGAAAGGACACCACTGTTGATCAGGCTATCCAGTATAAGGTTTATTCTGGCGGCTATTGCATTTGGGGACATGTCTGGAAAGACTCTGCCAGTAAAAGTCATGCAGGCATAGGTTTTGGGAAATTCACCATGACCGGGAATGCTGTAAAAGAATCCATGATGGCTTCTACTTATTCCTCTGTTCGGGGTAAGGAGTTTGATATAAACATTGTAATGAATGGCAAAGACGGTTTTACACAAACCATGAAAAACGAAGATGGATCTATTGGTATTGAAACCTATGAACGAATGAAAAAATAGTCTTCTATCCGCTTAAGATACCGGCCGCCGATGGGCCGGTTTTTTTATTTGCCTGCGGCAAATCCTTCGAAGCCTTCGTTAAGTTTTATTCCCTGGCTTTCCGCAAACGCATCCAGTTTTTGCACAAACGAGAAATCCTTGATGAGTCCCGCCACCCGGTTGATATCATCCGCGAAGATGCGGTCTTCGGACGCAAAGCCCACAAACTCCCTGACATAATCATGTGCATATTCCAGCAACGCTGAACTCTTGTGTGGCCGCCGGAATTCAATGGCCTGACAGGCCGATAATAATTCAATCGCGAGGATATATTCGAGGTTATCGAGTACCCGGTTGAGTTTACGGCCACTGATGCTGCCCATACTCACATGATCTTCCTGACCAAGTGAAGTTGGAATACTGTCCGCACTGGCCGGGAAACAAAGTGTTTTATTCTCCGTGACCAACGCAGCCGTGGTATACTGAGGGATCATGAAACCGCTGTTGAGTCCCACATCTTTCATCAGCAGCATCGGTAATCCCCATTTTCCTTCTAATAATAAATAACAACGGCGGTCGGCGATATTGCCGATCTCGGCCGCAGCAAAACAAGCATAATCCAAGGGCAATGCCAGGGGTTGTCCATGAAAATTACCCCCACTTATAGTATCATGCGCACCGAGTATGATTGGATTGTCGGTGACTGCATTCAACTCGATACTGGTCAGCTCCTTCAAATGAAGCCAGGCATTTCGTGATGCCCCATGTACCTGCGGCATGCAACGAAGACTGTACGGATCCTGTACCCGGCCACAGTCCACATGACTTTCCATGATCTCCGATCCTTTGAGCAGGAGTCTTAAACGCTGTGCCACCAACAGGTTTCCTTTGTAGGGACGCAACGCATGCAGCCGTTCATCAAAGGGGGCTTTGGTACCCGTGAGTGCTTCCAGGCTCATCGCACCGATGATATCCGCAGCTTCGAGACAATTGTGCATCCGTTGCACAGCTTTTACTGCGAAAGATAAAATGAACTGGGTACCGTTGATCAGCGCGAGTCCTTCTTTTGGACCCAATGTAATTGGCGACATCCCCGTTTCGGTAAAGATGGA
>CALRQQ020000464.1:0-3395 GCA_943370345.1 Chitinophaga pinensis | reverse complement strand
GGATTGCTTCGCCGTGCTGAAGAATACAGGTATGAATGCTATCCGGCTGCGTGTATGGGTGGATCCACTGGCCGGCTGGAATGGTACTGCTGATGTATTGGCTAAAGCGATACGGGCAAAGAATGCCGGTATGCGGATCATGATCGATTTTCATTACAGCGACAGCTGGGCCGATCCCGGACAACAGACCAAACCGTCCAGCTGGGCGGCACTTGACCTCGCCGGATTACAACAGGCGGTCTACAATCATACCCTCGATGTACTCACCACCTTAAAGAATAACGGCATCATTCCCGAATGGGTGCAGGTAGGGAATGAAACCAATGACGGGATGCTCTGGCCTACAGGGAAAGCCTCCGCCAGCATGGCCAATTTTGCTTCTTTAATTAAGCAGGGTTACAATGCGGTGAAAGCGGTGAGCAGCAGTATTAAAGTAATGGTGCATTTGTCAAACGGATACGATAATAATCTCTATCGCTGGATCTTCGACGGACTGATCGCCAATGGCGTCAACTGGGATGTGATCGGGATGTCCTTATACCCCGAACCCATTGACTGGGCCACCCGTAATAATCAGTGTATGGCGAATATCAATGATATGATCAGCCGGTATGGCCGTGAGATCATGATCGCAGAAGTGGGTATGAGCTGGGATCAGCCCGATGCCTGCCGTTCCTTTCTCACGGATCTGATCACCAAATGCAAAGCGGTATCGGGTAATAAAGTCCTCGGTGTCTTTTACTGGGAACCCCAGAGCTATGGCAACTGGCAGGGCTATACCAAGGGTGCCTTCGATAATTCGGGTAAGCCAACGATTGCGCTAAATGCCTTCAACTAACAACTGTACATTGGATTGTTCAGTAACTTGCTATTATGAAAAGGCAGGAAATCCTGTTATTGCTTGCACTGATTACAGTACAGGCCGTAACTGCCCAGCGGCAGCACCTGAATATGGATGCCGGCTGGAAATTCGCTTTCGGTCACGCGGCTGACCCTTCCCGTGATTTTAACTTCGGTATCAGCACGATCTTCTCCAAATCCGGTGCCGCACCCGGTACGGCCATTGATCCAAAATTTGATGATAAGAAATGGCGGAGCCTCGATCTGCCGCATGACTGGGCCGTTGAATTGCCCTTTGTCTATAAAGACAATTTCGATATACAATCACACGGCTATAAACCCGTAGGGGGCTTTTTTCCGGAAACCAGTATCGGCTGGTACCGCAAACATTTTACGATTGCTGCGGCTGATTCCGGTCAGCGCTTTCAACTGCAGTTTGACGGCGTATTCCGCGATGCAGAGTTTTGGCTCAATGGCTTTTATCTCGGTAATAATAAGAGCGGTTATGTGGGCGTCTCCTATGATGTGACTGATTATATCAGTTACAGTAAAGAAAATATCCTCGTGGTCCGTGTGAATGCCAGCCAATACGAAGGCTGGTTCTATGAAGGCGCGGGGATTTACCGGCATGTATGGCTGAATCGTTTTGCCAATGCCCATATTGCTCCTGAGGGCGTATATGCCTGGTCTTCCACAAAAGGCGATGTTTCCTCCGTAACCATTGAAACAACGGTAGAAAATAACGGGCTTACAGCCGGAGCATTGTCAGTTGTCAGTTATATCACCGACCGGGCCGGAAAGAAATTAGTACAGGCCAAAGAACAGGCGCTCAGTCTGCCCGTCAATGGGCACTCTGTTATTAAACAATCCATGGCTATCGCCGGTGCCCGTAAATGGTCATTGGATGATCCCTATCTCTATCGCGTGGTGAGTGTGGTAAAACAAAATGGTAAAGTGATTGATAGCGTGAAGCATCGCTTTGGTATCCGCACGATCGAGATCAGATCCAATGGTCTTTTCCTCAATGGCGAACATGTAAAACTCAAAGGCACGAATAATCACCAGGATCATGCAGGCGTAGGCAGTGCCTTACCCGATTACCTGCAGTATTACCGCATTGGGTTATTGAAAAAAATGGGCAGCAATGCCTACCGCACCAGTCACCATGCGCCCACACCCGAACTGCTCGATGCCTGTGACAGTCTCGGTATGTTGGTGATGGATGAACAACGTCTGCTCAACAGCAGTCCTGAATATATGGATCAGTTTGAACGGCTGATCAAACGCGACCGCAATCATGCCAGTGTCTTTATCTGGTCCATCGGGAATGAAGAGGGCTGGATCCATACCAATAGTTATGGTAAACGCATTGCACAAACGTTGATCGCCAAACAAAAAGAACTCGATCCTTCCCGCACCAGCACCTATGCGGCCGATGTAGCTAATGTATTCAACGGGGTGAATGAAGTGATCCCTGTGCGTTCCTTCAATTACCGGCAGTATGCAGTGGCCGATTATCACCGTGATCATCCGGACCAGCCGATCATTGGTACGGAGATGGGCAGTACAGTCACGACACGCGGACAATATGAAAAAGATTCTGTGAGGGCCTATGTACCTGATCAGGATATCACCGCACCCTGGTGGGCCAGCCGGGCAGAAGAGTGGTGGAGTCTCGCTGGTCCCAATGATTATTGGTTAGGTGGTTTTATCTGGACCGGTCTCGATTACCGCGGCGAGCCCACGCCTTATCAGTGGCCCAATATCAATTCGCATTTCGGGGTGATGGATATGTGCGGTTTTCCCAAGAATATTTATTACTACTATAAGAGCTGGTGGACCGATGAGGATGTACTGCATATTTCCCCGCATTGGAACTGGCCGGAAAAAGCAGCAGGCTGGAACAAGAAGCAGGGCGATCTGGTGGAAGTATGGGTGAACAGCAATGCGGATAATGTGGAGTTGTTGCTGAATGGAAAAAGTCTTGGTAAAAAAGATATGCCGCGTAATGGTCACCTGACCTGGACCGTGAACTATGCACCCGGTAAGCTCGAAGCCATTGCCTATAAAAAAGGAAAGCGCTTATACAGCAAGGTGGAAACCACCGGACAACCGGTGGAAGTGGTGGTAACGCCCTATAAGACCACGATACTGGCCGATGGCAAAGATGCTACCGTGCTGAACATATCGGTACTCGACCGCGAGGGCAGGGAAGTACCGGATGCCGATAATCTGATAAGTTTTACCATTGCAGGGGAAGGGAAGATCATTGGCGTGGGCAATGGGGATCCGTCCAGTCATGAACCCGATAAATGTGCCGAAGGACTCTGGCAGCGTCGGTTATTCAATGGCAAATGCCAGGTGATCATTCAGTCGGGAACAAAACCCGGCATGATTAAGTTTGATGCGAAAGCAAAGGGCTTATGGGCAGGGGGTACGGATATCCAGACCATTGATCCGGCAAAAGTAAATGAGGTAATGACTGATAAGACCTATGCGCTTAGTGGTGAAGCAGCCAAGGCCCGTTCGGTGCCGAAGATGCTGGGAGCCGATAT
>CALRQQ020000463.1:0-3407 GCA_943370345.1 Chitinophaga pinensis | reverse complement strand
TAAAAGACATTAATAAGACCATCAGTCCGGAACTCAGGTCCATTACCGACTCCATTACACGGGGGTTGACCACCAACGAGCAAAAGGCCCGGGATATTTATAAGTGGGTTCAGAAAAACATCAAGTACGTGGCTTTTGAAGAGGGCATGGAAGGATTTATTCCACGGGAAGCTAATCTGGTCTGCAGCCGCCGCTTCGGCGATTGTAAGGATATGAGTAGTATCCTGACCGTAATGCTGAACCATGCAGGCGTACCTGCCTATTATACATGGATCGGCACCAGGGCCCTGCCTTACGATTATACAGAGGTACATCTGCCCATCGTTGACAACCATATGATCACAGCGGTAAGACTGGATACCGGATTTGTCTTTCTGGATGGTACGGATTCCCACTGTGTGTTTGGAGCGCCTTCAGGACATATACAGGGTAAACAAGCAATGATCGGTATCAATGAAAAGGACTATAAAGTAATACGGGTACCGGAATATGCCAGGGAGAAAAGCCGGCTCACCGATACCACCATCCTCGACCTTACGGAAAAGGGGATCATTGGCACCGTGAAAGTAAACATGACCGGGTACTTCGCCATGGATATGCACGGGGTGATGAGCTACACCAATGAAAAGGACCGTGAGAAATATATGAAAGGATATTTCAACCGGGGATCAAATAAGTTCAAGCTCAATAAATTTCAGATCAATGATACTGATAACCCCGACTGGTTCGGCCTAAGCGGACAGTTTGAATTGCAGGATTATGGCAAAAAGATCGCGGATGAATGGTACCTTAATCTGAATCTTTTTAAATTCTATGAACACAAGGAGATTGACTACCCGAAACGGAATACACCCATCGAACATGAGTATAAGAATTCCGCCACCTATGTCACCATCCTGAACATACCGGAAGGGTACAAAATTTCCTATCTCCCCGAAAGTAAATCCTATAAAAATGATGTATGGGGATTTGAGATCAGTTACAGGCAGGAAAAGAACCAAGTCATCATGACCCAGACATTTTCCAACGACCACCTGCTGTTACAACCGGATAAATTCAAGGACTGGAATAAAGTATTGGAAAATCTCTTTCCCCTTTACCGGGAAACCATCAGCTTATCAAAAAAATAAACCGAATACATATGAAAAGATGTCTTATCAGCCTGGCGATCCTGATCGGGCTGTCCCACCCTGCTGTTGCACAGGATATAGAACGTGAATCCTGGACCGGGCAACCGGTACTCCATACCGTTGATAGTAAATATAATGATGAATCTGCCGTGATCGTACTCGATAAACGCCGAGTGGAATATGTCGATATCAAGGATGAACTGGCCATTTATAAGACCTTACACCGGATCGTCCGTATCAATGATGATAAAGGGATCGAGAGTTTTAACCGGGTCTACCTGCCTGTGTCCGACAACTCAGATATCGTGGATATTAAAGCACGTACTATTCTGCCCAATGGAAAGATCATAGAAGTAAGTAAAGAGAATATCAAAGACCTGAAAGAAGAAGAGGATGTGTATAAGATCTTTGCCATGGAAGGACTGGTCAAAGGCTGTGAGGTGGAATTCTATTATACCTATAAACGGAATACCGGTTTTTTCGGGACAGAAATCTTCCAGGGCCGGACACCCGTACTGGAAGCGCGTTTTGACCTGATCGCTCCGGAGCGTTTGGTATTTGAAATGCGGCCTTTCAACAGTTCGATAAAACCACTCGACACGATCACTGATGGGAAAAAATGGCTGTCGGTGACGGAAAAAAATATTCCCGGCGTGGAAGAAGAAAAGTACAGCGCCTATCAGGCGGGTTTAAAAAGATTCGAGTATAAACTGGCGTATAATACCGCCCGCAAAACCAATGACCGGCTCTTTACCTGGGATGAGCTTGCCAAAAGGGTTTATTCAAATTATACCACGGTCAGTGATAAGGAAATCAAACGGGTGAATGACCTGGTGAGTGATATGAAAGTAAAAGAACTGCCCACGGATGCAGAAAAGATCGCCGCTGTGGAGCATTACCTTAAAACAAAATTCACCACCCGTGAAGATATTGGCGGGGAAGATGCCATGAACCTGGAAAAAGTCATTAAAAGCAAACTGTCAGGTTTTGGCGGTATTGTCCGTCTCTACAGTGCTGTTTTCAGTGCACTCAATATCGCGCATGAATTTGTACTGGCCGGTGACCGTAATAAATTCACGGTTGAAAAGAATTTTGAAAACTGGAATAATGCTGATAATTCGCTGATCTATTTCCCTTCCCTGAAAAAGTTCATTGCTCCCACTCTTTCCGAATACCGTTTCCCCTGGATCGATCCTGTGTGGGGAGGCACCAATGCTTTTTTCTGTAAGAGTACAAAAATCGGTGAGTATAATACTGCATTCGGAGAGATCAGGATGGTACCGCTTGAGGACTATACCAAATCCATGATCAATATAGATGCGGAAGTGAACCTGAACAGAAGCATGGACACCGTATTGGTCTCCATCAGTCAAATCTATGCCGGTTATCCGGCCGCCACCTACCGCGCGATCTTCAATTATAATTCTGAAGAGAATATCAAACTGGTGACCAAGGAGATGATCAAGTTTGGCACCAACTCTGAAAATGTGGTGAGTACCAAAGTAGAGAACAAGGACTTTGAAAGCTACAATCAGAATAAGCCTTTTATACTGACCGCGATGGTAAAGGCCAGTGAACTGATGGAAAGGGCCGGGAATAAACTGATCATTAAGATCGGGGACATCATCGGCCCGCAGGTTGAAATGTACCAGGAGAAGCCCAGACAATTCCCCATGGAGATCGACTTCCCGCACGTACTCGAACGGCATATCCGCTTTACTATTCCTGATGGTTATTCTATAAAGAACCTGGAGGATATAAAGATCAGTCATGTAGTCAATGATAAAGGTCAGCCGACCGTTGGCTTTACATCCACCTATGAAGTGGAGGGAAATGTGGTAAAGATCCATATCATGGAAGAATACCGGAAGACCAGCTACCCGATGAGCCAGTTTGAAGAGTTCAGAAAAGTGATCAATGCGGCGGCCGACTTTAATAAAGTGGTGCTGGTACTGGAGAAAAAATAACCACCCTGTTTAAAATCATTTAAAGGGCTGTATCCTGCAGCCCTTTTTTGTTGTCCGTAAATAAAGGATTAATTTCACCGGCTGCTAATGTTCACTTTATAAACAATGGTTATGAAAAAATACAGCTTGCTCTTCATTGTCGCTTCTTTAGTCCTCCTCTCCTGCCAGTCAAAAAACAGGAACCCGCAACCAGTTGTTGAAAACGGCGTGCATCCGGCCTGGATCATGCAGGGCAATATCTATGAGGTCAATACCCGTCAGTATACCGCAGAAGGAACATTCAATGCATTTGCACCTCACCTGGACCGGT
>CALRQQ020000462.1:0-3407 GCA_943370345.1 Chitinophaga pinensis | reverse complement strand
TACCGAAGAGATTTTTATGCTGGCCAGCAGTAAACAAACCAAACTGTCATCCAAAAGGAGAACACCGCTCAGCATTGCCGGAGGTTATACACTAGACTATGGAAAAGGCGACCTGTATTTTTCTGCCGAGTATTTTGTTCCGATTGGCGAGTATAATGTGATCACACCCCGTGATGACTATTTTGTTCAGCCGCAAACGGGTATTGGACAATATTTCACCTCTTCCATGATGCAGCTGAAGAATATTCATAAATCCATTCTCAATTATGCCGTAGGCGCCAGCTTCCCGCTCAAAGAGAGAGTTACCGGTTATCTTTCGCTGCGAACTGATTTTAATTATTCCGATCAGCGTTCATTCAGCAACGATGATGGTTACCGCTCCAACACCGCTACCTGGGATATTTACCACATGCAGGTGGGAACCAATTTCAAAAAACGGAAATTTAACCTGCGTGCCGGACTCCTGCTTTCATACGGAAGAAAAAGCCAGCTGGAACAAATGGTCAGCTTTGATAACCCCACACAGGAAAACGCATTGGAAGGAGCACTCAAAAAGATCAGTGCCACCCGCATGGCCGCCGGTTTAATGCTGGCGTATATTCATAATTTTTAAACCGCCTTTATTGGGATAGAAATTCTCTGAACCAATGTCCGGATTGTTTGACGGTTCTTAACTGCGTGTCAAAATCAACATGCACCAGTCCAAAGCGGGCATGATACCCTTCCGACCATTCAAAATTATCCATGAGGGTCCAGGCAAAATAACCATTCACTTTTACGCCCTCTTTTTTTGCGCGTAAAAGAGCAGTAAGGTATTGTTGAAAATAAGCAGTCCGTTGAACATCTTCGATTCTGCCGTTCACCAGTTTGTCTTTATAGAACGCTCCGTTTTCTGTTACAATTACTTGTTTTACATTTTCGTACGCGGCAAAACGTTTGATCATGCGGTAAAAACTGTCTGCATTCACTTCCCATCCCATAGCCGTGTGCGGAACTTTCCGGGTGGCCGCTTTTACTTCCACCGCCTGTATGATGGGAATAACGGCATTATATTTTACAGTAACAGGAAAATAGTTTTGCAGTCCGATAAAATCAAAATCGAAACGAAGCTGCTCGGTATACTTCCAGGCTTTGTTATGCAGGTACAGCTTCTCCATCAACGGAAAAGGATCGTTGGGGTAACCCATACCCAGCGATGGTTCGATGAACAATCTGTTCAGCAGAATATCCATCCGGTTGGCTGCTGCTATATCTTTTGGGTGCTGTGTAGCCGGAATAATTTCACTGCAGGAAAATGCCGTGCCGATGGTAGCATCCATTACCAGTGTTCTGATGATCCTGCCCCCTTCTGCCTGCGCCATGGCCGCATGGTGTACGGCAGGAAGAAAATACTCCAGCCCCCGTTTACCCGGCGCATGTACACCCAGCATATACCCCAGCGAAGTAAAAGCCATGGGTTCATTCAGGATGATCCAGTGTTTTACTTTATCACCATACTCGGTTGCGCAGATGGTTACAAAGCGGCTGAACCAGCGCAATATTTTATGTGTAGACCAACCCCCTTCTTTTTCGAGTGCATAAGGAAGATCCCAATGATACAAAGTGATAAAGGGAACCAGCCCCAGTTTCAGGCATTCATCTATCACCCGGTGATAATAAGCGATTCCTTCGGGATTGATTTTCCCGGTCCCGTCCGGCAGAATACGACTCCAGGAAATAGAAAAACGGAATACAGTAAAACCCAGCGCTTTTACCAATAACAGATCATCTTTATAACGATGATAAAAATCGCAGGCCACTGAGGGTCGCGATCCATCTTTGATTTTGCCTTTGCGTTGTGCAAATTGATCCCACACTGAAGGTCCCCTGCCACCCGCCGTATGCGCTCCTTCGTTCTGGGCTGCTGCAATCGTAACACCCCATAAAAAGTCTTCTCCAAAATCTGTGGCACGGATTGTTTCGGCTGGTATCAATTATTGGTATTTTAAAGCAAGCGGATGAAACGTATATGCTTCGGAGTTATCGGTTGTTTCCCGGATAGACAAGGCTGTTTCTATCACTTTCGATACGATCGTGTGGGTGTTATGTGCCAGTTCCAGTTTTCTGGGCGCCGCCGCCTGTAACCAGGAACAGATCTCGTCCGCGAAACCTTCCTCAATGGAAGATAGTATCGGCACACCGAAATTTTTCAGTGCAGCCGCATTACACAGTTGTTCATACTGGCCCCTGATCGGTATACACATGAGTTTCTTGCCCAACACCAGGGCCTCGGCCGGTGTTTCAAAACCAGCACCGGTTATCACACCGGCAGCATGGATCATACTATTGGTAAACGCTTCGTTATTGATCGGGAGAAAGCTGATGTTGCCGACCTGCACTTTTTCCTTCACTTTTTTACTAAACACTTCAAAACGAACACCAGGTAACTGTTGTAAATAAGGTGTAATGAAATCATCGCTGTAATGAGAAAGATATACGGTGATATGTTCCTGGTTGGTTGGATCTGCATACAGTACCTGTTCTTTTATGATAGGTGAATAAATAAAATCATCATACTGCTCAAAATGAAGCCCGATATATTGCGTGGCAGTGGCATAATTCCGTAAGATCAATTCTCCTACAGGCTCTTTTTTAGCGGGCCGTGGTGTATGGCTACTGATAAAACTTGCCTGGTGACCAAAATTAACCGAGGGAACTTTCTTCAGCTTACAGGCCAGCGAAGTGATACATTCAAAATCATTGATCACCACATCATATTTTTCAACCGGTAAAGCACGGGCTTCTGCGATGATCTTCAGCGGTGATAATTCCTGCAACATTTTCCAGTAATCCAACCCACCACGGTGTCCATAAAACAGGCTCACGCCCTTGCTCTTGTATTTGACCGGTAATGGCACTGGCAGGTTACTGTTACTGCCACTGAGAAAGACATCCACGTTACCATGTTGCTCGAGGTAAGGCAACAGTTCCTTTGCCCTGGCTATATGGCCATTACCGGTAGCCTGTACGGCATACAGTATTTTCATGATTGAAGACTTAAAGAATTAAGAAAAAAACTGACTTCATCTGTTACAACAGACAACTGTGGACGCTGTGATTTTCGTACCGCTTTGGTTTCTACCGGTTGGTCAGCAAAAGCTTTTTCATCATAGTGAAAGATCTCCCACTCGTTATTGTTGTATTCCAGCGCGGTCAGGTTCTCTATCCAGTCGCCGCTGTTCATATAGATCACTTTGCCATCCTTGGTTTCAACGGTTCTTTTCTGGGGCTGGTGAATATGTCCGCAGATCACATAATCATATTTTTTGGCAATGGCCAGTTCGGCGGCGGTCTGTTCAAAATTGCCGATCCAGGAAACGGCCTGTTTTACACTGTCCTTCACTTTTTTGCTCAAACTCATCTTCTCT
>CALRQQ020000461.1:0-3410 GCA_943370345.1 Chitinophaga pinensis | reverse complement strand
ATTCGAAGCCCAACCTCCGATCATGATACCATACACACCCATACTCACTACGCCAAACACATACAGGATCCCGATATTGATATCTGCGATCTGCAGGTCTATCTTTCTATCAAACAACTCTACATGTCCACTCCAGGGAATCACTGCACAGGTCATCAATGCAGCCGTCATGGCCAGACCCGGTCCGAGTACAAACAAAAATTTATTCGCCGTATTGGGAATGATCTCTTCTTTCATGATCAGTTTCAGACCATCAGCAAAGGGTTGCAATAAACCAAAAGGACCCGCACGGTTCGGACCCGGCCTGTCCTGCAGTATCGCTGCCACTTTCCTTTCTGCGAAAGTGGTATATAAAGCAATGCCCAGACTCGCAAACACAATGATTGCGATCAGGATCAGTTTTTCGATCAGTAATATCCAGTCAATAGCAAGTAGTGTCATGTGGTAGATAGCTATTAGTCTTTCTTCTTATTAAAATCTGTGGAATGCGCCGGACCATCGATCAAACTCAGTTCAATGTTCGGTTTGTTCACTTTACTCACAGTATGTATATCCATTAATAGTTTCGGTTGTCTGCCACCATGCACCGCAGTGAAGGTTTCCGTGGGTTTGCTCATGCCGATCTTTCCGGCATAATGCCCCTGTGAGATCACGGAATGGCGGTTGATATTTCTCGGCCCTTCGATCACCCAATCGCTTGTTTTCTTTTTATCAAAACGGCAGGTATTACAGATCCAGGCAGTTTTGCCATCTTCGGTACTTTCCACTTCACCCCACTCGTCTTTGCGGGCGGTTACACGGAACACTTCATCGCCACGGTTCCATAAAGTTACTTTACCGGAACAGGTAGGACAATCGCGGTGTGCATCCATCGGTTTCAGGAACCAGACACGATTCTTGAAACGGAAAGTTTTATCGGTTAAAGCTCCTACCGGACATACATCAATCACGTTACCGATAAAATCGTTCTGCAGGTTTTTCTCAATGAACGTAGCGATCTCAGCATGATCGCCCCTGTCTAATACACCATGTTCTCTTTTCTGTGTCAGCTGATCAGCAACAAACACACAACGGTAGCAGAGAATGCAGCGTGTCATGTGCAACTGTATATAAGGACCCAGGTCATGTTTCTTGAATACACGTTTCTGGAACTCGAAGCGGGTACCTTCTGCACCGTGCTCATAGCTCAGATCCTGCAGGTGACATTCACCCGCCTGGTCGCATATAGGGCAGTCGAGCGGGTGATTGATGAGCAGAAACTCCACCACACCGGCACGGGCGTCCAGTACTTTCGGACTGGTAATATTTTTTACCTCCATCCCGTCCATCACCGTGGTACGGCAGGATGCTACCAGTTTGGGCATAGGGCGCGGATCTTTTTCAGAACCTTTGCTCACTTCTACCAAACAGGTACGGCATTTACCACCGCTGCCCTGCAGTTTGCTGTAATAGCACATCGCAGGCGGCGCCACTTCTCCACCGATCTTACGTGCAGCGTTGAGGATGGTTGTCCCGGCCGGCACTTCGATGGTGATGTTGTCGATGGTTACTTTAAATAAGGGTTGCTCCGACATATCTTTTTATTTCTCGCAAAGGCGCTAGGCGCAGCTATTGCAATTCATTAAAAACATTGTTTTCTTTCAAACACAAATTGCGCCTTCGCGCCTTTGCGTGCTTTTTTCTTAAGCAGTAGTGGGAACATGAATCGGATCCGCATAATGCGCCAATCCATAATTCCTTTTCTGCGCTTCTTCCGGATGCGTAACATGCCACTCGAACTCATCCCTGAAATGCCTGATGGCAGCTGCAACCGGCCAGGCCGCTGCATCGCCCAACGGACAGATCGTATTCCCTTCTATCTTACGTTGTATATCCCACAACAGATCAATATCGCTTGATTTACCCTGTCCTTTTTCCAGGCGCAGTAATAATTTCTCCATCCAGCCGGTTCCTTCACGACAGGGCGAACACTGTCCGCAACTTTCATGACGATAGAAACGGGCAAATGTATAGGTATTCTTCACTACACACTGGTCTTCATCCAGTACAATAAAACCACCAGATCCCATCATGGTACCGGTAGCAAAACCACCATCACTCAAACTTTCATAGTTCATGTAACGGGTTTCGCCCTTGGCTGTTTTCAGTAAAAGGTTGGCGGGTAAAATAGGCACTGATGAACCACCCGGGATACAGGCTTTCAGCCGCTTTCCGTTGGCAATACCGCCACAATATTCATCGCTGTAAATGAATTCTTCTACAGAGATGGTCATATCAATTTCGTATACACCGGGTTTGTTGATATTGCCACAAGCAGAGATCAGTTTGGTGCCGGTTGATTTGCCTACTCCGATCTTCGCATACTCTTCTCCGCCCATGTTGATGATGGGAACTACTGCCGCCAGTGTTTCTACGTTATTCACCACGGTAGGCCGCATCCACACGCCCTGTATCGCAGGGAAAGGAGGTTTGATGCGCGGGTTACCTCTTTTACCTTCCAGCGATTCGATCAGTGCCGTTTCTTCACCGCAGATATACGCACCGGCTCCACGCTGTACATGGATCTCACAATCAAAACCGGTTCCTAAAATATTTTTTCCTAAAAAGCCGTTGGCTTTGGCTTCGCCGATAGCCTGTTCTAGGATATCAACGATCCAGGCATATTCGCCACGGATATAGATATAAGTATCATTACTACCCAGGGCATAAGAAGAAACGATCAAGCCTTCGATAAGCAGGTGTGGAATAAATTCCATTAAATACCTGTCTTTAAAAGTACCCGGCTCACTCTCATCGGCATTACATACCAGGTGACGCGGTACGCCTTCCGGTTTGGCAATAAAACTCCACTTCATTCCTGCCGGGAAACCGGCACCACCCCTGCCACGCAAACCACTCTTCTTCACTTCTTCTACAATAGCTTCTGGTCCCATGGTTTTGAGCGCTTTCTCTACACTACGGTACCCCCCTTCGCGGCGGTATACTTCGTAAGAGCGGATGCCCTGCACATGTGCTTTTTCCAGTAATAATTTTACACCCATATTGAAAAGTCAAAAGTCAAAAGTTAAAAGTCAAAAGTGAACCTCTAATTTTTTGCTTTTTAATTTTTACTTTTTAATTAATTATTCTTCGCTGCGGTCTCTCTGCATTCTGCAATGATCGCATCTACCTTTTCTTTGGTCAAATGCTCGCGGTAATGTTTACCCAGCTGCATCATCGGTGCATAACCGCAGGCACCCAGGCACTCTACGGTTTTTAAGGTAAACATGCCATCTGCTGTTGTTTCGCCGGGTTTAATGCCCAGTTTCTCGCCGATATAGGCTACTATATCATCACTGCCACGCAGCATACAAGGACCCGTCTGGCAAACCTCGAACAGATACTTACCCACCGGTTTCAGGTTGTACATG
>CALRQQ020000460.1:0-3471 GCA_943370345.1 Chitinophaga pinensis | reverse complement strand
TACCACCAGACGATCCAGCATCCCACACCAGAAAGCGGAATGAACGTTCGGTTGTGTTTCCTGTCAAGTCCTTAATTTTACGTTCTAATCTCGAATACATGAATAAAGTTGTAAGCGGGGCTGAGGAAGCCATCCATGATATTGCCGATGGGGCCACCCTGATGCTGGGTGGATTTGGCTTATGCGGCATCCCGGAAAATAGTATTGCGGCACTGGTAAAGAAAGGGGTCAGTGGACTGACCTGTATCTCCAATAATGCCGGTGTGGATGATTTCGGGATCGGGCTTATGCTGAAGCAGAAACAGGTGAAGAAGATGATCGCTTCCTATGTGGGAGAGAATGCGGAGTTTGAGCGTCAATTGCTGAGTGGTGAGCTGGAAGTGGAACTCATTCCACAGGGCACCCTGGCCACCCGCTGCCTGGCGGCCGGCTATGGCATGCCAGCTGTATTTACGCCTGCCGGAGTGGGTACGGAAGTGGCGCTGGGTAAAGAAAGCCGTGTCTTTAACGGAAAGGAATACCTGATGGAAATGGCCTTTGCGGCTGATTTTGCCATTGTGAAAGCCTGGAAAGGCGATACGCAGGGTAACCTGGTGTACCGCGAAACCGCCCGAAATTTTAATCCCCTGATGGCGATGGCAGGAAAGATCACTATTGCGGAAGTGGAAGAACTGGTGCCTGCCGGCAGTCTGGATCCGGATCAGATACATACGCCCGGTATTTATGTGCACCGGATATTTAAAGGACAGGATTACCAGAAGCGGATCGAACAACGCACGGTCCGCACAAGGACCGGGGCCTGATATTCTTTTATTTTAATCATCAACTACAAGTATGGCACTCAATAAAGAACAGATCGCACAACGGATCGCCCGTGAATTACAGGATGGGTTTTATGTCAATCTGGGAATAGGAATCCCGACCCTCGTGGCCAATTATATTCCCGCCGGTATGGATGTGGTATTACAAAGTGAGAACGGCTTATTGGGCATGGGACCTTTCCCCTTTGAAGGCGAAGAGGATCCGGACCTGATCAATGCCGGTAAACAAACCATTACCACGGTGCCGGGTTCTGTCTTTTTTGACTCAGCGATGAGTTTCGGAATGATCCGGGCCGGTAAAGTGGACCTGACTGTTCTTGGGGCCATGGAAGTCAGTGAAAGAGGAGATATTGCCAATTGGAAAATCCCGGGTAAGATGGTAAAGGGGATGGGCGGAGCCATGGATCTTGTGGCGAGTGCCCGCAATATTATAGTCGCGATGATGCATACGAATCCCAAAGGGGAATCCAAATTATTACCAGCCTGCAGTCTGCCGCTGACCGGTGTGGCATGTGTAAAAAAGATCGTATCGGATCTGGCCGTACTTGATATTACGCCGGAGGGCTTTAAATTACTGGAAAGGGCACCGGGTGTAACGGTGGAGGAAATAAGGACTAAAACGGCCGGGAAACTGATCGTGGAAGGGGAGATCCCGGAGATCAGTTTTTAACGCCATCCGGGCTCATTCAATCAGGTTATTCTTTACGGCAAAGAATACCAGTCCTGCAGTATTCTTGCTCCCAAAACGCTCCATAAGCCGGTCCTTAATGGCTTCTACGGTGCGGGGACTGATCTCCATCTTCTGGGCGATCTCTGCGGCGGTAAATTCCATACAGATAAACCGGAGTACATCTTTTTCCTTATCACTGAGGGTGATCTCGCTGTTGAGAGAAGGCACTACTTTTTGCCGGGAATGGGATTTCTTCAGCAGGATACGGTTCACAAAATTATTCAGGTAATAGCCTTTTTCATGGACTTCCATGATGGCCCGGCGTATCTCCTGGGGTTCAGCACTTTTTAAGAGATAACCATTGGCGCCGTTTTCCATCAGGTGATAGACAAAGCGTTCATCTTCGTACATGCTCAGGATGAGTACTTTTATCTGCGGGTATTGTTTACTGACCGCCTTGGTTGCTTCAATACCGTCCTTGCCGGGCATCCGCAGGTCCATCAGGATCACATCCGGTTCAGAGGTGGCCAGTCCGTTGAGCAGGTCTTCCCCGTTTTCGGCCTCTTGCACAAACTTTATATTGGAATAAGGGCGCAGGGAGAGAATGACTCCTTTCCGGAAGATCTTATGATCGTCAGCTATCGCTACCTTGATGGTTCCCATATATCAGATAATGCGTAAAAATAACAAATATTGACCTATAAACCATAGGAATGGCTTACTCATACGGTTCATCCTTGGGAAGTTCGATGGTGACTTTGTAATAGGTCTGGGAGATATCCTTTTCAAAATTGATATTTCCGTCCACGACCCGTAAACGGCTGGTGATATTCTTCAGTCCCAGGCCTACATTACTCTTGTTCAGTTTTTCGAAATCGGCCTGTACCAGTCCGCGGCCATCATGGTGTATACGGAGATAGAACTTGCCGGCATGTACATTCTGGGTCAGGTGGATGAAACTGGAATTGCTGTGTTTAAGGATATTATTGATCAGTTCCTGTACCACGCGGAAGATGATCAGTTCTTTTTCTTCTTTCAGCCGGTCTTTATATTCATGAAAGCGGCTGCTGGCGTTGATGGTACCTGAGCCGCTGATCTTCTGAAAAAGGTCGTTGATGGCGGACTCGAGTCCGAAATTCTTCAGCGTGGGCGGCATCAGGCTATGGCTGATATTCCGGACAAGCTGGATGGTGTCGTCGATGATCTGGCGGGCCTGGAAAATGGACTGGAGCTGGGTGGCTTTATCCTGGTTTACCAGGTTTTCATTCAGGTAAAGGCGGGCCGTTGCGAGCAGGGGACCGGCATCATCGTGCAGGTCGGCAGCGAGCCGCTGTCGTTCTTCTTCCTGCAATTTAATGGAAGCATTCAGGAGGAGACGCTGCTGCGCTTTCTCCATATCCTGGATCTTTTCATTGAAACGCTTGACCCTTTTCTGGTGCAGGATGATGAATATGATCAGGCCTATTGTAAGCACCAACATTCCTAATGTGCCTAATAAAAGCACAAAGGATATTCCGGAACTTGTGGATGCTTGCAATATGAACATAGTGGTAAATTAGGGATGGTGGTAGTAGTAGGCTAAATCATGTCCAAATTAGGGATATCTTCAGTTTTTAGCTTTGGTTTAGAATCTTCATTTGCAAAAGAGGGGTAACCCAAAATAACAGAAGCAAAAATTAGATTTTTGAAAATTTCAGGTATAAAAGTATAATGCCAATAGTTTTTAAATTGTTCTTCAGTAACGTGGTTTACAAGAAGGTTAAAGAAAAAGCCCATTCCTAAATACAACAAAACTCCAACAACTATCCAAAAACTTGGATACTCATAAACATTTTTATTTATGTTGGTTTTAAAAAATTGCCTAAAGTATAATATGATATAAAAGAAGACTAAAAAAGTTTCAATCGCTATAGGTACGGAATCGAGTTTCTTTATTTTTGAACCCGCGATAAAAAAAATTATTTGAAATGCGGTGAAAAT
>CALRQQ020000459.1:0-3472 GCA_943370345.1 Chitinophaga pinensis | reverse complement strand
CCCCCCTGGCGGGCTTCAAAAGTGGAATTCTTCTTTGCGATCTCAGTCAGGCGGCTTTCCATGATATCCAGTTCGTCTTTATAGAATCCAAACCCCTTTTGCCAGATAGTATGGTCTGTGCCGATCCGGGTGATGGTAGTATAACTCATAACGGATTGTTTTAACCAAAACTATTCTTACAAATCGCTTTTTTTGCTGACCCCTGTCAGCGATGGATATGATAGAATTCAGCGAAGCCAGCGACTTCAATTAGCCAATCCCTTCATTTACACCGAAGAAGCAGTCAGTCTCCCCCAAATAAAAAAAGCGCCCTGAAAGGCGCTTTGATACATTATTAGCGGGTGCTCCGTCCTGGCAGATCATCCTTTTTTTACTTCTTTGGCCCAGGCATCTTTGAGACCCACCGTCTTATTAAAGACCAGTTGACCATTGGCTGAATCACGGTCCAGAACAAAATAACCTTTGCGGATGAACTGATATCGCTCCTGAAGCCCAGCCTTACTGAGAGCGGGTTCGGCATAAACCACCGGTAATTCCTGGAGGGAATCGGGATTCAGGTAATCTTTGAAATCCCCGGCCTCATCAGTAGGATCTTCGACCCTGAACAGCCGGTCATACAAACGGACTGTGGCTTTAAGGGCATGCTTTACACTGACCCAGTGCAGGGTACCCTTTACATTGATCCCGCTGGTATCTGCACCACTTTTACTTTCGGGAATATAGGTACAACGTACTTCGGTGATCTGACCTTCTGCATCCTTCACCACTTCCTCACATTTGATAATATACGCACTTTTAAGGCGGACCAGCTGGCCGGGTGCCAGACGGAAATATTTTTTTGGAGGTACTTCCATGAAATCCTCCCGTTCAATATAGATCTCATTGCTGAACGGAATGTCGCGGGAACCGCCGTTTTCATCTTCCGGATTATTCTCGCTGGTCAGTACTTCTTCTTCATTTTCATAGTTAGTGATCACGATCTTCAGCGGATCGAACACCACCATCCGGCGAAGGGCGATTTTATTGAGGTGTTCACGTACACAGAATTCAAGTACGCCTACATCCACCATATTATCGCGCTTGGCCACCCCGATGCGGTCACAGAACTCCCGGACACTTTCAGGCGTATACCCCCGACGGCGAAGGCCACTGATGGTGGGCATCCGCGGATCATCCCAGCCAGTGACATGCTTTTCATTGACCAGCTGTAGTAATTTCCGTTTACTGGTTACGGTGTAATTGATATTGCGGCGGGCAAATTCGTATTGGTGTGAAGGATAGATCTCCAGCTTTTCAATCAGCCAGTCATACAGCTCCCGGTGCGGCACAAATTCCAACGTACAGATCGAATGGGTGATCTCTTCGATCGAATCGCTTTGACCATGGGCAAAATCGTACATCGGATAGATGCACCATTTATCACCGGTCCGGTGGTGATGGGCGTGTTTGATCCGGTAGAGGATCGGGTCACGCATCAGCATATTGATATGGGCCATATCTATTTTAGCCCGGAGAGTGCGCACCCCATCGGGGAATTCACCGTTCTTCATCCGCATAAACAGATCGCGGTTTTCTTCTACGGAGCGGTTACGGAACGGACTGTCTTTACCCGGCTCGGTCGGTGTACCTTTCATCGCTGCCATTTCCTCAGCCGAAATATCATCCACATAGGCCAGGTTCTTATCGATCAGCTTAAGGGCATAATCATAAAGGGTATCAAAATAATCGGAAGCATAACGCTCGTGTTTCCATTCAAAACCAAGCCATTTCACATCTTCTTTGATACTCTCCACATATTCAGTTTCTTCTGTCACGGGATTGGTATCATCAAAGCGCAGGTTGGTATAACCAGGGTATTTCTGGGTCAATCCGAAATTCAGGCAGATACTGGATGCATGCCCGATATGCAGGTACCCATTGGGTTCCGGCGGAAAGCGGGTTACAATCGATGTATACTTGCCGTTCTTCAGATCCTCTTCAATGATTTCTTCCAGAAAATTCAAACTACGTTCTTCAGACATAACTCTTTTATAATAAAGGGTAAAGATACGAAATATCGGTTAGCAGCCACCGGGCCGGGCCGGTGCCGGTGATTCCATGAAAATCAGCAGTGCCGGTGAGGGCAATCATCAAAATAAAAGGTAAATTGAGGGAACTTGCTAATTATTAAACCAATTGAATGAACAGGATACTGGTCCCTACCGATTTTTCGCCGAACGCCGACCGCGCCATTGACTATGCTGTACAAATAGCCCGGCTCAATCAGTCGTCCATCTACCTCATCCATGCGTGCGACAACCTGGACCCGCTGTATATGGAAGGGTCCATGACCCATATGGAATACAACCAGAAGATCATGGATGAAGCTTTTGAAAAACTGGATATCCGCCGGAAGAGTATTGAAGACACAGAAGGCATATTGGTGAATATCCAACTATACAGCGGTACTGTAATGGATACGATCATGGTGGCCGCTAAGGAACATAAAGCCGACCTGATCATCATGGGCACCCTCGGCATATCCGGCTTACATGACCGGATCTTTGGCAGCAAGACCGCAGCCCTGATCAGCGAAACAACCATTCCACTGCTGGCCATTCCGCTTGAATATGACTGGAGCCAGCCCGGCAAATTCCTGATCGCCATCAAAGAGGTAGATGAAGCCCTGCCCCTGCTTGATCCGGCATTTGAGCTGGCTTCCCTGTTCCATGCAGAAGTGCATATAACCCTCTTCACCGATAAGGACGATGGCGGTACCCTGGATTATATTTCAGATGACCGGATCATTACCCGGGCGGAAACAAAACTCAAAGGACAACATCAGCAGATACTCATCAAAAAAGAACATCTGCTTGGCGGGGATTTTGAGGAGAGTATCAACGATTATATTGCCCAGAACGGCATCGATCTGCTGGCCATGATCACACATAAACGCAGTCTTATTGGCCGGCTTTTCCACCAGAGTATTACCCGTAAAATGAGTTATCATACCCGGGTTCCGGTACTGGCGATACCCGCCCGCTGACCTGTTTTTCCGGTATCCTGCTTTTTTACCGGCATAAACGCCGGATCAGGGTTGTTTGCAGAGGATAGGCGACAGTCAGCTCTTCAGCATTTGCCAGTTCGAAATCCGCAAAATCAAACCCGGGCGCTACCGTACATCCCACCAGCGAATAGTCTGTACCAGGGGCTGGTTCACTGGCAAACCAACAATTGGCCGGAACGACATACTGATACACCTCTCCATTGGTAAGATCGGGTCCAAGGCGTATCGTATTTAACGATCCTGACTGATCGAGCACATGTACCAGCAGGGTTTGCCCTTCATAAAAATGCCAGCATTCATCACTGCGGATCCGGTGGAAGGCGGAAAAATTGCCCTGCTCCAGTAGGAAATAAATAGCGGTGGAAAAAGGACGTTCACCGGAGAATCCTTCCGGCAATACCGCCGGTGGGATCGTTCCGGCAGCCC
>CALRQQ020000458.1:0-3478 GCA_943370345.1 Chitinophaga pinensis | reverse complement strand
GCCAAAAATGATCAGTTCTGAATCTTTCCGGTTATTATTTTTTGCCTGGGTTTGTTCTACTGTCAGTTCCTGTATAACCGGTTTGGCTTTCGGAATCTCCAGTTTATCGCCCAATACCTGAAACTCTTTTAATTCCCGCAGATCGATGGCTTTGGTGGCGATCTTGTAATGCAGATCAAGCGGGGAGGGCAGTTTGTAGAACTGCACCAGTTCATCAATATTGTATTGGCTATAAGCGGCGCCCATGCTTTCCATCTTGCGCTGCAAGGTGTATTTGCCGTCTTCCGCTATTTTTCTTTTTTCTTCCCGAAGGGCATCTTTGATCTTGCTTTTGGCTTTGGCCGTAACCACAATGCCCAGCCAGTCTTCCGAGGGTTTCTGTTTGTTGCTGGTGATGATCTCTATCTGGTCGCCACTTCGCAGTTTATGGCTGATGGGTACCAGCCGGTGATGTACTTTGGCGCCGATACATTTGGTTCCGATGGCCGAGTGGATGGAAAAAGCGAAATCCAGTGCGGTACTGCCGGTGGGCAGCATTTTTACTTCTCCCTTGGGGGTATACACATAAATTTCTTCGGCGAGAAAGGAGGTTTTAAAATCCTGCAGAAAATCAACCCCATCCGTATCCTGTGTACTCAGCACTTCGCGGATCTGGCCAAACCATTTATCAAAACGGTCTTCATCGGCACTTCCTTCCTTGTATTTGTAGTGAGCCGCCAAACCTTTCTCAGCGATCTCGTTCATCCGTTTGGTTCGGATCTGTACTTCTACCCATTTTCCCTGCGGACCCATTACCGTGGTATGCAAAGCTTCGTAACCGTTATTCTTGGGGTTACTGAGCCAGTCGCGCAGCCGTTCAGGCGAAGGGGTATATTCATCCGTGATCATGGAATATACTTTCCAGCAGTCTTCTTTTTCTTTTTCAGGCGATGAATCCAGGATCACACGGATGGCGAACAGATCATACACTTCTTCAAAAGCCACTGATTTTTTCTTGATCTTGTTCCAGATAGAGTGGATGCTTTTGGGGCGTCCGTAGATCTCGAAATTAAAACCACCCTGGGTCAGTTTTTCTTTTAGCGGGCGGATGAATTCGTTGATATAGCGGGTACGTTCTCTTTTGGTCTCGGATAATTTCCGCGCGATCTCGCGATAGGCTTCCGGCTCCATGTATTTCATGGAAAGATCTTCCAGCTCGGTTTTGATATTGTACAGACCCATCCGGTGCGCCAGCGGGGCATATACCCATACGGTTTCGGAAGCGATCTTCAGCTGTTTTTCCCGTTTCATACTGTCCAGCGTACGCATATTATGCAGCCGGTCGGCCAGTTTGATCAGGATCACCCTGGGATCATCTGTCAGCGTAAGCAGGATTTTTTTAAAGTTCTCTGCCTGCTGACTGGTATTGGTGTCCATCACATTCGAGATCTTGGTCAGACCGTCTACGATCTTCGCGATCTCGTTCCCGAATTCACGCTGCACATCATCGAGGTTGATGTCGGTATCTTCCACGGTATCGTGCAGTAGCGCACAGATCGTGCTTCGTACACCCAGCCCAATTTCTTCCACACAGATCATGGCTACGGCAATGGGGTGGAGGATATAGGGCTCGCCGCTTTTTCTGCGCATGGTTTTGTGCGCATCAGCCGCCATTTCAAATGCCTGTCGAACCAGTTCCTTGTCGCCTTTTTTCAGTTTGGGACGTAAGCCGCGTAACAGGGCACGGTAATGCCTGACGATCTCGTTCTTTTCCTGCTCGGGATTGAGATTGTATTTGGGTACAACTGGTTCTGTAACGGTTTCCGGTGCCTGCTCCATATTCTGTAGCGAATATACGAAAGGATGGTGAGTCGTGGATCGTGAGTAGTGAGTGGTGAGTAGGTAGTATGATAGAGTTAATGGCTGTGTGCTTACGGATATCTTCCTACTCACTACTGACTACTCACCCCTGCCAGTTTTTTCCATAATCGGCAAATACACTGCAACCAGACCCCTTACCTTTGCCTCCTACCATGAGCGATCAGCCCAAAAAGAAAATATTCGATTTTTCACTGTTAGGCAGGGTTTTCCATTTTGTAAAGCCATACCGCTCGTTTTTTTATGTAAGCCTGCTGCTCGCTATTGTGATGGCGGTGTTTGCGCCGATCCGTCCTTACCTGATCCAGTTAACGCTGGATAAGGCCACCGGTAAAACCGTTCATGTGCCCGGTTGGCTGGAATCGGTGCTGTTCCGGACCGATTTATCTGATGCTACCCGGTTTATCATTGCTGTCAGCATTTTTCAGGTGATCTTTTTGTTTGTGGAAACAGCGATCCGTTTCCTGTTCACATTTATTACCGCCTGGATGGGGCAGAGCGTGGTAAAAGACATGCGCAATGCTGTGTACAAAAAGATCCTGAGCCTGAACCTAGGCCAGTTTGATAAAACGCCGATCGGCACCCTGACTACCCGCACCATCAATGATATAGAAAGTATCAATGATATTTTTTCTGACGGACTTATTCCCATCATTGCCGATCTGTTAACGATCATCATTACGCTGGCTACCATGTTCTGGATCGACTGGCGGCTGACCCTGCTGAGCCTGGTGCCTTTTCCGGTGATGATCATTGCTACTTATTATTTCAAGGAAAGTGTGAACAAGAGTTTTATCCGTGTACGTAATGCGGTGGCGGCGCTGAATGCTTTTGTACAGGAACATATTACCGGCATGCAGGTGGTACAGGCATTTGCTGCCGAGGACAGGGAATTTGCCAAATTCCGGAAGATCAATGCCGAACACCGGAACGCAAATATCAACGCCATTTTTGCTTATTCTGTATTCTTTCCCGTAGTAGAAGTTGTGCTGGCGGTGAGTACCGGATTGCTGGTATGGTGGATCGCCGGCCAATCGTTGGATGCAGGATTGCTGGTGGCTTTCATCCTTTACCTTAACCAGATCTTCCGCCCCCTGCGGGTGATTGCCGATAAGTTCAATGTATTACAGATGGGCATGATCGCGGCCGAGCGTGTGCTGAAAGTACTGGATAATGAAGATATCACGCCGGCTTCGGGTCCGGATGCCTATCAGCCCGAAAAAATGGAAGGCAGTATTGAATTTGACCATGTGTCTTTTGCCTATGCGAAGCCGAATTATGTATTAAAGGATATCAATTTTCAGGTAAAAGCGGGAGAAACAGTGGCGTTGGTGGGACATACCGGTAGCGGTAAAACCTCCATCATCAGTCTGCTGAACCGCCTCTATCATATACAAAAAGGGGAGATCCGGATTGATGGGGTAAATATCGAAGCCTACGAACTGGAAACCCTACGCAGGAATATCGGTGTGGTGTTACAGGATGTGTTCCTGTTTTCCGGTTCGGTGATGGATAATATTACTTTACGTAACCCCGAGATCTCCCGCGAGCAGGTAATTCATGCCGCTAAAATGATCGGGGTGGATGAGTTTATCATGCAATTGCCCGGAGGGTACGATTA
>CALRQQ020000457.1:0-3481 GCA_943370345.1 Chitinophaga pinensis | reverse complement strand
GCAGGATCAGATACGCAAAATAGACCAGGAGTGCAATAGCGGCTCCGATCAGTTTGGGGTCGCGTGCAATTGTGCTGAATGCGTCAAGGGCGGGTTTATTCGGATCGGCCCAGGTATACGAAGCCCAGATTGCACCAGTGGTATAACCTAATAGACCAAACACGATGGCCACCACCGCAAAATGACGGGCATATATATCATACTTCATGTTGAAGGTCCGCAGGTACCGGATCGAGTTGACCACGGAAATGGTAAACAGGATCATCATGGCAAACCACATGCAAACATGGAAGTAAAGATTTCGGATCGTTTCCTGTAAAAGGGGCAGGTGAGGGACGGGACCCAGAAAACCGGCTATGACGGTGTAGGTCAGCAGCAATACTGCGGTGATCTTCCACCAGGACTTGTACATATAGTTTTTTTCGTTGGTCATCTTGAAGGTCTGTTTAAGACCGTAAAGTGAGGCAAAATTAAGGGGCTCCTGCTAAACGAAGCTAAAATTTCTTTTGATATTAATCAGGTCTGAACACGTTAAAAATCAATCCTTCCAAAGAAAAGGAAACAGGATAACCGCCAACAGAATGATCAGGGCATCCAGGACCACCAGCATAAGTACCGTACTTGTTGGAATAGTCAGTAAAGGTGAAAAGGCGGCACCGGACAGGCGCATCAGAAGGATCAGTTGCGGGATAATGATCGGGAATCCCAATACCGCCATGATGGCTGCATTTTGTTGTGCTTTGGCGGCAATAGCGGCCAGGAAACTGAAAACAAGGCTCAGGCTCCAGCCTCCGAGCAATACCAGCCCGATAAAGGGGCCGGTCTTCTGGATCGGGTTGCCCAGAAACATGGTGAACAAAAGGAGGCTTAATCCGCTCATGATGATCATAAGCAGGGAGTTGAAAAGCAATTTGGATAAAACAAAGGCCGTTGGACTGGCCACCGAATAGAAATACAGCATCCTTCCACGGCTTTCCTGCATGAAACTCTTGGCCACCGCATTGATACAGATAAATAGCTGGATCACCCAGAATAAGCCGTTCCATACCGCTGCTTCCGGTCCGTCAATAGCCATGAATAATACAAATATTGTGGCACCGATATACAATAAGATGCCATAGAAACTGTATTGCTGCCGGAGTTCGAGCAACAGGTCTTTTTTGAACAGGGTCAGTATATGGCGGAATTGACTGATAATTTTTTCTTTGAGTGCAAAAGTAAACAATCAGGGGGCGACCGGCAGGTTATTATTTTTCATGATAACATTTCCGGCAGCGGGGCTCATAGGCATCAGTGGCACCCAGCATTACCTGGTCTTCGTTCGGGATCTTCCGGTAGGAATAATTGGCTATGCTGCCGCATTTCATACAGATTGCGTGCAGTTTGGTCACATAATCAGCCTTGGCCATGATAAAAGGCATTTGTCCGAAAGGTTTACCCAGGAAGTCCATGTCAAGTCCGGCCACGATCACCCGTATTCCACGGAAGGCCAGCTCATCGCAAACATTGGCGATCTCTTCGTCAAAGAATTGCGCCTCGTCGATCCCGATCACATCGGCATCGCCGGCCATTAGTAATATTTTCTGTGAATTATCAATGGGGGTGGAGTGGATGGCCTGCGCATCATGAGAAACGATCTTTACTTCGTCATACCGGATATCGACCGCCGGTTTAAAAATTTCCACTTTCTGGTTGGCGATCTTCACCCGTTTGAGCCGGCGGATCAACTCCTCCGTTTTACCACTGAACATGGATCCGCAGATCACTTCAATGCTTCCACGCCGCTCACCACTTGTATTGGGTTCAATAAACATTGTTAAGATTTAACTCGGGTTTTGGGTAAATGGGTTTATTGGCAAACTGTTTGTAACTTTAAAGGGCCGGTTTTACCGGCGCCAAATATAAATGAATGGAACGAATCGAGTCACTCATCAATAAATTAAAACAGCAGTCCGACCAGCAGGCCGATCCCGCTGTATTGCTTGGAACGGTACAACTGATCCAGCTCGAACTGACCCGTACGGGTACACGGAGCAGCCAGGGACTGGGCACGGCAAAAGTAGCGGTGATGCTGCCATCCAGCCCGGTACAGGTGGGGGAGCCTTCAGCCGTTCCGGCCGGTTATGAAAAATATATGCCTGCTACAGCGCCGGCGGTTGAAAAAGTGGTAGAGAAGAAAGAAACCCTGCTGGTACAGGAGGATAATATTGCTGTGGTCCAGAAGAATGGTCAACTGGACATGCTTTTTGATCCCATGACAGAAATACCGACCCTGTCACACCAAACACCCCGGGGGACGGAAATAAATGATACAACAACGAATCCCGAATCGCTGAATGACCGGCTGAATCAGGGCAAAACCGAATTGATGGAAGTGCTCAAGGAAACACCGGTTAAAGATCTGCGGAAAGCGATCGGCATCAATGACCGGTTTATTTTTCTGAATGAATTATTCCGGGGAGATGAAAATACCTACGAGCGGAGTATCCGTACCATTAACAATTTCAATATTTACGCCGAGGCTGAATTCTGGATCAGCCGGGAGCTAAAATTGAAACTGGGATGGGATACCAATAGTCCGACCGTGACCCATTTCGATCAGCTCGTTAAGAGACGTTTTTCCTGAAAATAATCAAGAATTTTCTCCGTAGCTCCCCGATGTGATTGCACAAAATGACCGGCGGCTTCACTCCGCATCCGGTATTCCTTTTCATCTGCGGCCAATGTCTCAAGGATCCGTTTCAGGGGCTGTCCATCCTTTGCCTCATCGGAAAAGGTGATCCCTCCGCCACTACTCACCAGACCGACTGCTTCTGTATATTTCTGGTAGAACGGCCCGAATAATACGACCTTGTTGTATACCGCGGCTTCCAGCACATTATGCACTCCGTTTTTCATCAGTCCGCCACCGATATAAGTTGCCCAGCCATACTTATACAGCCGGGAGAGCATACCAATATTATCAATAATGAGTATTTTTTCATGCCCGATGTTACCGGATTTCGCCTCCGAAAAACAGATCGCTTCAGGGAATAATTTTTTCAGTTCGCGTATATGGTTTTCATCAATTTCATGGGGTGCAATGATCATTTTTAAGGGGAATCCGTTGATACCACGCCATGCTGCTGACAGCACCTGTTCATCATCCGGCCAGGTACTGCCGGCTACCAGTACTTTACTGTTGTGTGAAAACTCTTCTATCAGCGGAATCGGTTCAAAGCGCCCGGCAATAGCGGCTACCCGGTCAAAACGGGTATCACCGGAGACTGTACAGATAGCCGACAGTCCTATTTCACGGATGAGCACAGCCGAACTTTCATTCTGAACAAACAGCTGATCAAAACGGGAAAGCATTTTACGTTGTAAACCGCCATACCAGCTGAAAAAACTCATATCCTTCCGGAAAAGGGCCGATACCAGGACCAGCGGAATATTCCGGTATTTGATTTTCTTCAGATAATAGTACCAAAACTCATATTTT
>CALRQQ020000456.1:0-3493 GCA_943370345.1 Chitinophaga pinensis | reverse complement strand
CATAATATTCCTGATTTTCCTTGTAAGCGCGACCGGTAAGTCCTCCGTCAAACTTGCTGGCATAATAGCGTTGATCATTACGCAGGTTATTACCAAAGTTGATGCGGTAATTCAGTCCTTTCACAAAAGGAACATCAATATCGGAATAGATATTGGCAAAATAATACTGGTGTCTTTCTCTGTCGTCTACATAGTATGTATTAAAAGGATTGGGCACCACGGTATTGGTCGGGAAAGGAATAACATTGCCGGCCGTATCAAATGGTACCAGCAGCGGGGAAGCAATGGTCAGGTTGCCCAGGGAAGGTTCTGCGCCATCCTGGTTAACGAATGATCCGGATGCAACCAGTCCCACTTTCCACCAGTTGGTGGCTTTCACTTCCATATTGGCCCGGATGGATTTACGTTTGAATTTATCGTTGACGATAAACCCTTTCTGATCCACCAGTCCGCCGGAAAGCTGGTACGTGATCCGGTCACCCCCTCCGGAGAAACTCAGGTTATGTTCCAGGATACTTCCTGTATTGGTTCCCTGATCCCACCAGTTATAATTATTGGGCAATACACTGGTACGGGTAGGATTAGACATGGTGGGATCCACTACTGCGGCCACATTAAAGGCCGGATTGGGTGTGGTATAGTCGGGACCCAGGAATGCCTGTGTGTAAAACGCGTCCTTGAACTGTTCCAGGTATTCTTCCCGGTTCAGCGGACGTAAACCAACAGTTGGTTGCTGCGATGTATAAGCGGTAGAAAAAGAGATCCTCGGTTTCTGGTTGTATTTACCTCTCCGGGAAGTGATCAGGATAACCCCATTGGCACCCTGGGCACCATATACAGCAGTGGAACTGGCATCTTTCAAAACATCAATTGTGGCAATATCATCGGGGTTAATAGAAGATAAGGAGCCATTATACTGAATACCGTCCAAAATGATCAGTACATTCTGGTTACCGCTAAGGGTCACACGGCCACGGATCGAGATCGGCGGAGTACCACCGGCTACAGTGGATAATCCAACGTTGAGACCAGGAACAGTTCCCTGTAAAAACTGACCGATATTGGTATTGGGCGCATTTCCCATGGCCTCCAGATTCACACGGGCAACCGAACCGGTCACATCCGTCTTCCGCTGAGTACCATAACCTACCACTACCACTTCACCCATGGTCTTATCTGCAGCCGTAAGCGTAATCTCAATGTTTGTCCGGTTACTTACCCTGACTTCTTTTTCCAAAAAATCAACGGAAGAAATCACCAGAGTTGCAGTTCCAGGTGCATTGATCTTGAATACGCCTTCCGCGTCGGTGGTGGTTCCATTCGGCGTACCTTTTACCATAACAGAAGCACCGGCGAGCGGTTTCCCGTCATCGCGGGTTACTTTACCATGAACGGTTGTGTTTTGTGCACTGGCCTGCGGCACGAGCATCAGCAGCTGGATCAGCCACACTGCGCAAAACAGCAATGGCCGAAACATCCACTTGCCCGTACGGGGCCGTGATTCCAGATGGGCAGTCTTTTTCATAAACTTCATTTTGGCAATTAAGAGTTAGAAATGCTTCAGTATATAATGACGTACCGGCAGGTGTACTGAAATTCACCGGCTGGCCGTTGACGAAATGATGGTTGAGAGATTGCGCTATAGAAAGAGGCGGAAAACGGGCCTGCCACCCTGTAGATGCTGGAACGTCTGCCTGCAAGGCATTCATATCCCTTTGTCTTGAGAATTGATTTCTTTTCATATAGCAATAGCAACAGCTTTTCCGCATGTTCACCGGTCGTTTTTCCGGTGTTGGCATGACGAATATAGGATTTTTCTGAAAAATTGCAACCGATTGCAATTTTTTTTTAAATTTCTTCCCCCGTACCTTGAATGATGCCAGAAAACAAGGAGATAACGATCTATGATATTGCAAAACAGCTTGGTATTTCGGCCACAACGGTAAGCCGTGGCCTGAAAAATCATCCGGCCATAAACAAGCAAACCTGTAAAAAAATAGCCGAAGCAGCCCGACAACTTGGCTACCGGTCAAACAGTTTTGCCAGCAGTCTGCGCAGTAAGACCACTCACACACTGGGCGTTATCGTGCCAAGAATCAGCAGTTATTTTATGGCCTATGTGCTGGCCGGTATGGAGGATGCTGCCAGTCGTCAGGGCTATACTTTAATCATCAATCACTCGAATGAAAATTCCGAAAAGGAAAAATCCAATGCCCTGACCATGTTTAATAAACGGGTGGATGGCCTCCTGATCTCCGTAGCATACGACACCCGGAACATTGATCATCTCCTGCCCTTTTTCAAAAAGAATATTCCGGTGGTTTTCTTTGACCGGACCTGGCCATACGAGGAAAGTATGGCCGTTGAAATTGACAATATAAAAGCCGGGTACGAAGTCACCAAACACTTGCTGGATCAGGGTTTCCGTAAAATAGCCCACCTCACCGGCAACCTCCTCCGGAATGTGTATGCTGACCGCCTGACCGGGTATAAGGAAGCGCTCCGGGAATACCGTATCCCATACGATGAGAAACGTGTATTTATAGGACCGCTCTCTGAACAGGCCGGTACCCGTCTGGCTGAAAAAATGATCGCAATGAAAGATAAGGACCGGCCCGATGCCGTGTTTGCCGCCAATGACACCTCCGCTGTTTACTGCCTGCTCCGGCTCAAAGAAGCCGGGTTCAGGATCCCCGCTGATATAGGATTTGCCGGTTTCAATAATGACCCGATCAGCCAGGTGGTAAGTCCGGCACTGACAACCGTACAATACCCCGGTTACCAGGTAGGGGAAACTGCCGTAAATAATATTATCAACCACCTGAAAGGACAAACAAAGGTCAAAGACACACCCAGGATCATCCTTCGCTCCGAATTAATTATCCGCAGCTCCAGCTTAAAAAAGAAAACTTCGTAAATTAGTTTTTTTTACGAATTTCATGCAACCGATTGCAACATGAAGCCTAAAAAAGAGATAACGATCTACGACATAGCCCAGCATTTGTCGCTGTCCTCCGCAACGGTCAGCCGCGCCTTACAGGATCACCCGGCCATTAATAAAAACACCCGCAAAAAGATCCAGCAGACCGCAAAAGAACTGGGATACCGCCACAACACATTTGCCAGCAGTCTTCGCAAACAGAAGACCAATACCATCGGGGTGATCGTGCATGAGCTGAACAGTAACTTCATCACTTCCGTACTGGCCGGTATTGAAAAAGTGACCACCGAAGCGGGCTATGACCTCATCATCGCCCACTCTTCAGAAAGTTATACGAAGGAAGCCGCCAATGCCCTCAACTTATTTCATAAGCGGGTGGATGGACTGATCGCCTCACTTGCATTCGATACCAGGGACCTCGGGCATTACCAGGTTTTTGAAGAGAAAGGGATCCCTTTGATCTTCTTTGACCGGGTGGAAGAAAAAAGCAACAGCACCAAGGTCATTATTGATAACCATAAATGCGGTTACCAGGCCACCCAACACCTGATA
>CALRQQ020000455.1:0-3493 GCA_943370345.1 Chitinophaga pinensis | reverse complement strand
CTGCAGGAGAGCAACTATTAAAAAAATTCATCCACTTATAAAAGAAGATTCCTCCGAAGGAGGAATCGGATAAAATTTTTAATTGCTAATTTTTAATTGTTAATTATTCATGCAGATCATCCCGGCCATAGATATCATTGATGGAAAATGTGTCCGCCTAACCCAGGGCGATTACGACCAGAAGACCATTTACCATTCCAACCCGCTGGAAGTGGCCAAACAGTTCGAAGATGCCGGCCTGCAGCGTTTACATCTCGTAGATCTTGACGGAGCCAAAGCCGGCGCCATCAAAAACTGGAAAGTACTGGAAGCCATCACGGAAGCCACTTCTTTAGTGGTAGATTTTGGTGGTGGAATTAAAACGGAAGAGGACCTGAAAATCGTATTTCATTCGGGTGCCGCTTTTGCCACTATCGGAAGTCTGGCCGTGAAAAATGAGACCCTGTTTGTAGAATGGTTACAGAAATACGGTGCAGAAAAGTTTTTGCTCGGAGCCGATGTAAAAGGAGAAAAGATCGCAGTAGGCGGCTGGCTCGAAACCACTGATATTGATATCTATGCTTTTATTGAAAAGTACATGGGTTATGGTATCAGCCAGATTTTCTGTACGGATGTGAGTAAGGATGGAAAACTGGAGGGACCCTCGCTGGAATTGTACCAGCGTATCATTCACCGTTTTCCGGAACTGATTTTTATTGCCAGTGGCGGTGTGGCCACGCTGGAAGACCTGGAAGAACTGAAACTGATCGGTTGCTGCGGTGCCATTGTGGGCAAAGCGATCTATGAGAACCGGATCACATTAACAGAACTGATCAATTTTTAATGCCTGTCTTGCTTGTGAAGGTGCAGGACACAAAGTATAGCTATGTTAACGAAAAGAATCATACCCTGTCTCGATATCAAAGATGGCCGTACCGTGAAGGGCGTCAATTTTGAAAATATCCGTGATGCCGGTGATCCGGTAGAACTGGGTGCTTTTTATGCGCAGCAGGGTGCTGATGAACTGGTGTTCCTCGATATTACGGCCACCGTTGAAAAAAGAAAAACACTGAGCGAACTGGTGAATAAGATCTCGCACCATATCAACATCCCCTTTACAGTGGGAGGTGGCATCAGCAGTGTAGAGGATGTGAGTGTGTTGCTGCAGAACGGTGCCGATAAAATTTCTGTGAATACAGCCGCTTTTAAAAACCCGCAACTGATCGCAGACCTCTCAAAGGAATTCGGCAGCCAGTGTGTGGTGCTGGCCATTGATACCAAACAGGAAGCCGATGGTAACTGGTATGTGTACCTGAATGGCGGCAGGGTAAAAACGGATACGCTTTGCACCGACTGGGCCCGGCAGGCTGTTGACCTGGGCGCCGGGGAGATCCTACTCACATCCATGAACCACGACGGTACCAAACAGGGTTTTGCGCTCGATATCACCGCCACACTGGCCGGCACATTACCTGTACCCGTGATTGCCTCGGGTGGGGGCGGAACGATGGAACATTTTGTGGATGTGTTTACCAACGGCAAAGCCGACGCGGCACTGGCAGCCAGTATTTTCCACTTTAAAGAGATCGGGATCCCGGAACTGAAAGCTTACCTGAAAGATCAGGGTATTGTAGTGAGGATCTGAGCCGGAACCGTTCCCGAAATCTTGCTGTATCTTTGCAGACCCTTGCTGAGACTGGCACAGGTGTAAAAGGGTGCGACGCAACCCATGATCAATCAAGAACCAAAAGCTGGTAACATGAAAATAGATTTTGCCAAATATGCAGATGGGCTGGTGCCAGCCATTGTACAGGATTTTCACACCCATACCGTACTGATGCTCGGTTTTATGGACCACGCGGCCCTCGATAAAACGGAACAGACAGGGAAAGTGACTTTTTACAGTCGCACCAAAAAAAGACTGTGGACCAAAGGCGAGGAGAGTGGTAATTTTCTGGAACTGAAAAGTATTACGGTGGATTGCGACAATGATACCCTGCTGGTAAAAGCGCATCCGGTAGGACCGGTTTGTCATACAGGCGCGGATACCTGTTTCAGCGAAAAGAACCGGAACGATAATTTTTTATTCTATCTCGAAGAAATCATCCGTTTGCGCAAACTGGCCACACCGGAGGAATCGTATGTAGCCAGGTTGTTTGGCAAGGGAATCAATAAAATTGCCCAGAAAGTGGGCGAAGAAGCGGTGGAGCTGGTGATTGAGGCCAAAGACAATGATGATGACCTGTTTCTGAACGAGGCGGCGGACCTGATGTTCCATTATTTGCTTTTGCTTAACGCGAAAGGACATAATTTACAGGCGGTAATAGAAATACTTCAAAAAAGACATTCCAAATAAGCATGAAAAAGTTACTGATCATTTTATTGATGCCGGTACTGGCCATGGCCCAGGGCGGACAGGGTTTTAGCATGATGCAGCCGCAAGTAAGCGCTGGTTTTGTGATCAAGGGCAGCCTGACTGGTTTGAAAGACAGTACAGAAGTGATTTTGAAAGGAGGTAATGATGGTAAGATCATTGCCAAAGACAAAGTGAAAAAAGGTGCATTCACTCTGAAGGGTAAACTTAGTGAGCCGGATATTTTTCAGCTTGGTTTTACCGGGTACACACAGGCCGTAGATCTGTTCATTGCCAATGATGCGATCACTATTTCCGGTGACCTGAACCAACCGGGTTCAGTACAGATCAAAGGCTCGGCTACTGAAACGGATTACGAAGCTTTTAAAGCTACGTTCAATCCATTGTTTGAAGAGATGCGGAGCAAAGTGCAGCTGATCAATGGGGAGAAAGAGCCGGCCAAAAGGGATTCGATGATACTTGGGTATACAAGCTTACGTAACACTGTAATGACCACTGCGATGAAGTTTGTGAAAGACAAACCCGCTTCTGCCGTAAGTTCACTGGCTTTGTTTGCGGTGATGCCTTTGTTTGAAGGTCCGGTAGAGCTGGAAAATGTATATACCCAATTGCAACCGGCTGCCCGTAAAGGTTCTTTTGCGAGAGAGATCGAAAAGAAGATCGCGGATACCAAAATAGGAATGATCGGTTCGCAGGCGATCGATTTTACCCAGAAAGATGTGGATGGAAAACCTGTATCGCTGGCCTCTTTCCGCGGTAAATATGTGCTGGTAGATTTCTGGGCCAGCTGGTGCAAACCCTGCCGCATGGAAAACCCGAATGTGGTAGAAGCGTATCAAAATTATAAAGACAAGAATTTTACGGTGCTCGGTGTATCGCTTGACCAGTCTAAGACCAACTGGCTGCAGGCCATACAGGCCGATAAGCTGAGCTGGACGCATGTAAGCGATCTGCAATACTGGAACAATGCGGTGGCGCAGTTATACCGTATCCAAAGCATTCCCGCTAACCTGCTGGTAGACCCCAACGGAAAAATCATCGCCCGCGATATCAGAGGAGAAGAACTGCAAAGAAAACTGAAGGAACTGCTGAAATAAAACTTCTTTGATTTTTATTGATTTCCCTGCCTCTGTGTTGAAA
>CALRQQ020000454.1:0-3494 GCA_943370345.1 Chitinophaga pinensis | reverse complement strand
CGGTAAAGGGAGTGGTTTCGGGAGTGATCATACTCTCAGCAAGCGTGAGGACTTCATCATACGCATCAAAATTTTCCAGCAACATGAAATCCATGTAGGGGAACTGTTCGCGGATGATGGAGAGGTTTTCCCATTGGGCATCGGCGGGTGTTTCGTCTTCCGGCAGACTGACTTCGCTCGTGATCACATGGATCTTGGACTGGATCCGTAATTCGGTATGGGGTTTGATCAGCGAGAAGATGCCCACCTGGTTGCCGAAATAATCGGTGAAGACCTCAACCGATGGGTGATGGGAGATGAGGAGGTCATGTTGTTTCACTTCCTGCTGCAGGTCACTGATCGGGAATAGCATCACCTGGTTGGCACTGTCTATGACCGGAGAAGCGTACGTGTAACGGGTGATATGTTTGATATGATACTCAGGCATGGGTTACAAAATTGCGGGAAATCAGGAATTACCAAAATAAAATTGATTGAATGCAGCCGCGATCCCCGTCAGTTCATTACGGGTCTGCTGCAGAAATTGTTTCAGGCCAGGGCCATCGGCCGTATTGATGATACTGTACTTTACATTATTCATGGCGCGGCCGATCAGGAATTCGAGCTGCTTGTAGTTTTCCGGAAGGCTTTCTGCCTCCAGCCGCTCAAAATACCGGAATAACTGTTTCAGGCAATAGGCGATGGAGTGGGGGAACTGTTCATTATATACAATTTGCTGGATCACAAAATCCGCCTGCAAATTACCGCGGTGTGTTTTCAGGTATAATTCATAACCGGATAAGGAGTACAGGAGATAACGCAGGGCGGGGAGTTCCACCGGGGCTTCCAGTTTATACCCCAGCTCCGTCAGTTTGATATTGAGCATATCCGCTGAAAGAATGGCCCGCTCCAGGAATTTACCCGCATTCAGGTAGTTGAATCCTTCGCCTCTCGCCATCGTAATGTCCACGGTGCCATGATAGAGCATACCCTGGTAGATCAGGGAGTCGAGTGCCGTCACCGGATCGCCCGATTTGACCTGGCTGTATATATTTTTATCCCGGATGAGGTGATGATAATCATTGAGGCACTGCCATACTTCTTTGGTGATGTGGTCCTGTACAGCCCTTCCATTCTCCCGTGCCCGGGTAATATTGTTGATCACGGATCCTCCGTTCTGTTTATCGAGCAGGAGGTGCTCCAGTACCCGCACCGAATTATTTCCGATGGCTTCCATTTCTTCGGTCCCGGCATCACTGTAATTGCGTAATAACGTATGCCAGTTGAAGTCCTTCACTTCATCCTGCGAGGAAATATAATTGGTTCGTAAGATCCGTAACATTCCATTGGTCCGTTCCATATAACGGGCCATCCAGAATACTGAGTCTGCAACTCTACTAAGCATAGCGTGACTACTTTTTTTTAGATCAAAATGAAAATGTGGTTTTCTCAGGACAGATCGGATAAAGTCAAAAGTTAAAAGTAAAAATCCGGAGAATGTCTCAATGAACATTGAAAATTGATTGTTGAATATTGAGCATTTTCTTCAATGAAATTTTCAATATTCATTGTTCAATGATCAATTTTCATTCAACGACCCAGGTATCCTTACTTCCTCCTCCTTGCGACGAGTTCACCACCAACGATCCTTCCTTCAGGGCCACACGGGTCAGTCCGCCGGGTACAATATCAATACCATCCGGTCCGTACAACGCAAAAGGACGCAGGTCCACTCTCCGCGGCTGCAAAATGCCATTAATATAGCAGGGGGCAGAGGAAAGACTGATGATCGGTTGCGCGATATAACTGCGCGGATCTTCTTCCACCGCCACTTTGAATTCTTCCATTTGTTTTTCTGTAGCCGCACTTCCGATCAGCATGCCATAGCCACCTGATTCATTGGTCTTCTTGATCACCATTTTATTCATATTCTCAAAAACCAGTTTCCGGTTTTCGGGAAGTTCTAACTGATAGGTCGGTACATTCTTCAGGATCGGCTCTTCGTTCAGGTAGTAACGGATCATGGCGGGTACATACGAATAGACCGCTTTGTCATCCGCCACACCATTCCCCATGGCATTTACGATCGCTACATTGCCGGTGCGGTAAGCGCCATAGATGCCGGGTACGCCGAGCATACTGTCGCCACGGAATACCAGCGGGTCGATAAAATCATCATCCACGCGGCGGTAGATCACATCCACCTGTTTGAGTCCGCTGGTGGTTTTCATGTACACCTTATGATTGTCTACCAGCAGGTCACTTCCTTCTACCAGCTCAATGCCCATCATCCGGGCCAGGGTGGTGTGCTCAAAATAAGCAGAGTTATAGATACCCGGTGTGAGCAATACCACGGTGGGATCGCTTTTCTGTCGGTTGGCGAGCGTTACCAGATTTTTTAATAGCAGATCCGGATAATCTTTTACAGAACGAACCTTATTGCGGGGCAGCAGGTCCGGGAAAATGCGGTAGGTGATACTGCGGTTTTCCAGCATATATGACACACCGGAGGGCGTACGCAGGTTATCTTCCAGTACATAGTAGGTGCCGTCATGATCGCGGATCAGGTCAATACCGGAAATATGCGTATAGATATCGTATGGCACATTCACATTCACCATCTGCCGTACGAAGTTGGGACAGGAGTAGATCAGTTTGGCCGGCACGATGCCGTCCTTGATGATGAATTGCTGGTGGTAGATATCTTTCAGGAAAATATTCAGGGCCTTCAGCCGTTGCTTGATACCTTCTTCAATATGTTTCCATTCGGCCGCTTCGAGAATACGGGGAATGATATCGAAGGGAAATATTTTTTCAATGCCTTCGCCGCTGCTGTAAACGGTGAACGTGATACCCTGGCTCATGAACAGTTTTTTGGCCAGTTCATCCTTGTGTGTCATCTCGTCGGCCGACAAATTCTGGATGGCGGATACAATGTTCTGGTAAGCCGGACGGATGCCGTCTTTACCAAACATTTCATCCCACACCCGGGGGTCAACACCATAGCTGGACAGCAGGGAATGTGCTTCCATACGTAATCAGTTTACGATAAAAAAATGTAGTAGTAGTCTAAGTGGATGTAACCGTAGCAGGCGGCAGTGCTGAACACCGCACAGCCGGAAGATAAGATGGATAATTGAATTAAACAATTATTCCCGTCGTGCCAATCAGCAGGTTTATCGGGGTGGTTCCTGAGAGGGCCAGCGGTATTCCGGTCAACAGAAAATAACGGGAGGGATCAGAAATTCCGATGCTCTTTTACCCATCCCGTGATATAGTCCGCGATCTCATGTGTATTGGTGCCCGGATGGAAGAGCCGGCCTATGCCGAGTTTATTCAGTTCGGTGATATCTTCATCCGGAATGATGCCGCCGCCGGTGAGTAATACATCATTCATTTGTTTTTCCTTCATCAGGGCGATCACTTTGGGGAAAACGGTATTATGGGCACCGGAAAGTATACTGATACCGATAGCGTCCACATCTTCCTGCAAGGCGGCATTCACGACCATTTCC
>CALRQQ020000453.1:0-3524 GCA_943370345.1 Chitinophaga pinensis | reverse complement strand
ATCTACGTCCCAGGACTGTTTGTTCCAGGTAGTAGCTGAATCAAAAAGCATTTGTCCGTCATGCATATAAAGGACCGCATATTTCTTAGCCGGATCATATCCTTCGGGCAGCCAGATATCCACGTTTCGGGCTGATACATACGTTGACGGGAAAGCTTCATGACGAACCAGTTTACCTGAACATACAGCGGGTAACTGGCTAAGGGTTGTAAGCGGAACAGCCAAGAGCAGCAAGGCAGCAAACCTGCATTTCATAACGTTTAATTAAGTGATGTTAAGTTAATCCAATCCTGCTATTCTGCGAAACAGTTTAGTGCACGGCGGTTACATTCACTTTTTCAATACCCTTCAGGTGAAGTTCTATATGGCGGTCGTGTGCCTTATTTGCATATTCGCTGATGATCTCCAGTATGTCATAGTCGATATAGGTACAGTCTGTACCATCAACATACAATACACTGTACTCCGGAATTTTATCAAGCGAGTCCCGCAGTTTTACTTTATTGAGAAAAGTGACATTGCTGTTCAGTTTGATCACATAGGTTTCCAGGTCAAGGTGTTTTGACCGGGTGATCCTGAATTCATCCCTGAAGTTGTTTTGTACGATGAAGTAAATAGAGATCAGCAGCCCTATACTTACGCCGATCAGCAGGTCGGTGGACAGGATCACCACAATCGTAATGATAAAGGGCAGGAATTGTTTGGGTCCGAGGCTCCAGAGGTTGCGGAAGAGTTTCGGTTTGGCCAGGTTATAACCCGTCATGATCAGGATGGCGGCCAATGAAGCCAATGGAATCATATTGAGCAGGAAGGGGATAAGCATTACGGCCAGCAAAAGAAAACCACCATGGGTAAAGGAAGATAGTTTGGTGCGGGCGCCGGCATCGGCATTGGCCGCGCCGCGTACCACTACGGCCGTCATTGGGATGGCGCCCAATAGTCCACAGGCAATATTACCTATGCCCTGTGCCATCAGTTCCCGGTTCACGGGTGTGATGCGGTTATGCCGGTCGAGTTTATCGATTGCTTCCACACAAAGAAGTGTTTCGAGACTGGCCAGGCCGCCAATCAGTAAGCCTGCTTTCCAGATCTCTACATTCGAGAACAGTTGTTTGAAATCCGGAAATCGTATTTCAGCAAAAAGGTTGGAAGGTATTTGCACTGACTGTGTCGGACGAAGAAATAAGCCCGGCATCAGGTTGGTAAAGGTGAAATGCAGGATAATCCCGGTGAGTACCACGGCGAGTGGCGCGGGTATCACCCGGAGTTTTTTAGCGAAAGGCTGTTGCCAGAGAATGAGGATGGCCAACGATACGACGGTGATGATCAGGGCACCTCTGGTGATATGCTGATTCAGGTTTTTAAAGTTGCTGCTGAATTCAGTAGAGGTGAAAAGTTGTGAGAAACCGCTGTTCCAGAAATCGGGCTTATCGAGTCCGAGGGCCAGGGGAATCTGTTTAGAGATCAGCATTATACCGATAGCGGCCAACATGCCCTTGATCACAGAAGAAGGAAAATAGTTGGAGATTTTGCCGGCTTTTAAAACACTCAGTAACAGCTGGAATACACCGGCTACCACCACGGCCAGCAGGAAAACGGAATAACCCCCGAGTGAGATGATCGAGCCGGCTACGATTGTGGTCAGTCCCGCTGCCGGACCTGATACGCTGAGATGAGAACCACTGAGTAATGAGACAATCAGGCCGCCGATAATTCCGGAGAGTAAGCCTGCATATACCGGGGCGCCGGAGGCATTTGCGATACCAAGACATAGCGGGAGGGCTACTAAAAAAACCGTCAGTCCGGCGGGCAGGTCATGTCTTGTCCACATCAGCCGGTAGTACCTGATTGTGCGCTTCACAGTAAATAAAGAGTTGAGTGTAGGGCAAAGATAAAAAATATGCGGCGGATATCCGTAATGATTAACGGCAGTAGCGTGTATGAGTAATCATCAGGAATTTGCAGGACCCCTGATTCACCGGATTTGTTTTGTCACCGGCTGGTCAGTAACCGGTTATTTGCCGGATAAGGATAAAAGCTCCCGGATGATACGGGTCAATTCTTTTTCCTGTTTAACCGCTTCTTTACTATTATTGAAATATAGTAATCGCCTGTCTTTAAATGCTCCTTCGAGCAAAGGTGATTTTATTTTTACAATAGCGGGGTGATGGAAGACGAGCAGGATGCGGTTGTTTTTATACGGACCAAAGGTGAACAGATCGACAGTTGTATAATAACTTGGTGCATTCCATTTGATCCGTTCATTCACCGAGGGTGCTGCCTTTATGATCAGTTTACGTACGGCATTAATTTCCTTACGCAATGCAGGCTCCTGTTTATCCAGCCATTCTTTTACCTGATCCGGATCTTTAGCTGCCGGAGCTGCTTTTTTTTTAACAGGAGTTACTGTGGTTTTCTTTTTGGCGCTAACCATACCTTCATTTTCTTTTACCCGGAACAACACGATCTTTTTGATCAGTGCCAGAGGAAGAGGGACTGTCAGCGGAAACTGAACGGAACCCTTTCCTGTTTTATAGCCGGCCAGGTCTTTTTTGAAGGCTTCGTGACCGGTGGGGGTGGCATAGAAACCGATATGGTTTTCATAGCCGGCAAAATACACCAGTGGTTTACCCAGGTATTTGAATCCAGGCATTCCATAACTGATCCCTTCCACGGCATCGGGGGCATTGTCACGAATGGTTTTACGTACCTGTTCCAGTTGTTTTCTTACCGCGGGTGAGAAGCCGGCGATATACTGGTCCACATCGGACACTTTTTTACCTTTTATCATGATTGAAGAGGATTTTGCAATCAGGCGGTTTTTTGTTTGTTCCAGAAATAATACGAAGCTGCACCGAGTAATACCGGCACCAGGATAAATAACGTACCCGCATCGAATTTTTTCTGTACCATATAAATCGAAAATAATGCCCCGGCCAGGTCGAAGAACAGCCCGGCATAGGCCCACTCCTTAATTTTATTTAATCCGGGAATTAATATCACGACTGAACCAATGATCTTGGCCATGCTGATGAAATGGATAAAATACACGGGGTATCCGAGATAGCCGTGCAGGAAATCAAGGGTTTGTCCTTTAGGGTCTATTCCTGAATAGGATGACCAGATCATGAAGGCGGAGAAGAGGAGGGTGAAGACCCAGTAGAGGATTGTTGTTTTTTGTTTCATAACTGAAGTATTTAAGAATCAGGAATCAGGATTCCAGGACACCAAAGAATAACCAAGATACAAGGGTAGAAATAAAATTCAAAGCGTACATCTCAAAACGTGTTAAGGCGTTTTTATTGAGCGTTGGATATTACTAATGATTTCTTTCTAATTCAGCAATCACTATCTTCTTCATCTGCATCAGCGCTTTCATCGCATCCGGTCCTTTTACCTGATCGGTCATGATCTGTCCGATATTTGCCGGAATGATCTGCCAGGATACGCCAAAGGGATCTTTGAGCCAGCCACACATGCTTTCTGTCCCGCCATTGCTGGTCATGGTATTCCAGTAGTGATCG
>CALRQQ020000452.1:0-3545 GCA_943370345.1 Chitinophaga pinensis | reverse complement strand
ATAGCTACTGTTATATACAGCATTGCTGAGTGCATTGGTTTTCTGCGATTCGGCATAGGTTGTTTTTCGTGGCTCACCACCGCCCACTGCAACAGCGTAGACAGAGTCTGCGGTATTTCCTTGCGGGTTCCAGTTAAAGTAAACGGTCTTGCTATCCTGCGACCATACCAGGTTTGAAGGAGAGGTTCCGATCCATTTCGGGTCCTTCATAATTTTTTCAACCGTTAAAGATTGGGCAGCTGCCATACCGGTGCAGCAGAGCAGAAAAGAAAGCAGTTGGATTTTCATCAGTGCAGTTTTATAGAAGCTAAATCTATTATAATCTGCTGATGAAAAAGAGTGAGGTCGTGTATTTTATTTGAATGGGTGAATCGTATCGTTACTGATCGGTGCTTACTTATAATAACTGTTCCGCTCAATTTCTTCTCTTACTTTTTCGGGTACGAGGTAACGGATGGTTTTATTGGTACGGATATTCTCGCGGATCTCGGTGGCCGACAATTGCAGTAGTGGTGCGTTGAGCACAATATGTTTCGCGTTCCAGGTTTCGGTGATCTCAAAACCCGGACGCTTGTAAATAATGAATGAATAGTTCTTTACGAGCAATTCAAAATGTTTCCAGCGTGGCAGGTTCTGAAAACTATCACTGCCCATCACGATCGAAAATTCGTGCTGCGGATATTTCTCCTGCAGATAGGTCAGTGTATCGATGGTATAGGATGGGCGGGGTAATTTGAATTCCACATCAGACGCTTTCAACCGCAGGTCTTCCTCCACCGCCAGATGTACCAGGTGTAAGCGGTGATACTCATTTAATAGAACTGAAGACGGTTTTAAGGGGTTCTGCGGCGATACCACAAACCAGACCTGCTGTGTATCGGTATGATTGGCTACATAACTGGCCACGATGAGATGGCCGATATGAATGGGGTTAAAAGAACCAAAATACAAACCGATTTTCATCTAATATATTGATATTCAAACAGTTATAAAACTACGATAACTCTACAAAGATACTATGCGCTTCATTAACCCGGAGGCTGAGATGGTAACCGGCCACCGAAATAGAGATCGGATCTCCCAGGGGGGCTATCTGTTCCACTTTTACCTGCTCGCCGGGAACACAACCCATTTCCATCAGTTTGATAAAAATATCGTCTTTCTCGAACGAATGAATCACTGCATGCTGACCAACGGCTAAATCTGACAATCGTTTCATTTCGGCTGATTAATATTTAAAGGTAAAGCGGTAGCATCCGTTTTTGTTACGAATTTTGGAGTAATACCCAACTATGTCGCAAGTACAATTCCGTTACGCCGATCAACGCCTTTCACTCGCTGGTAAAAACACCATCAAAGCCTTTGTGGCCAGTATTTTCAAGAAAGAAAAAATAGCCCTCAGCCAGATCACCTATGTTTTCTGTTCGGACGCTTTTTTACTGCAGATGAACCGCGATTTTCTGCAGCATGATTATTACACAGATATAATCACTTTCGGCCTGTCTGAGAAAGGAACCGCTGTAGAAGCAGAAGTATATATCAGTCTCGACCGGGTCAGAGACAATGCCGCCAACCTGGGCATTGGCTTTCAGCAGGAGGTTCTTCGGGTGATCTTTCATGGTGCCCTGCACTTATGCGGGTACAAAGACAAAAAGAAAAGTGAAATTGTCCTGATGCGTAAGAAAGAGGACCAGTATTTACGTTTATTTGAGAAACAGCAGTTGCATGCGTAAAAGCCTGGCCATTCTTTTCTTTCTTATTCCCGTTTTTTCTTTTTCCCAGTTGTCGGTGGTGGAGCTGGAAGCCAAACGGGTTCCGGAACCCTTTACCCGAGATGCGGAAGTAGACCGATGGAATCTATCTCAACCCGGTTATCCGCTATTGTCTAAAGAATCCAAAGACCTTTTGTACTGGACCAATTACAGCCGAAACAACCCCAAACAATTCTGGGACAGTGCCGTGGTACCCATTCTGGACCTTTTTCCCAGCCTGAACAAACAAGAAGCCCGGAGTTTAGAACTGATACTGGGCCGGATCGGTCAGCTACCCATGTTTACCCTCAATGCCCAACTGGTCAAAACCGCCCAGGCGCATGCGGCAGATATTTCGGGTAAAAATGCCCGACCAGGACACACTTCTACCAATGGAACCGATTTTGGTACCCGTATGAAGCTGGCCGGTATCCGAAGGTGTGCCAATGAGAACATTTCCCTCAGCAGCCAGAGCATTCTTTTATCGGTGGTACTACTGTATTTGGATATCGGCCTGCCTGAACTGGGCCACCGGAAAACATTATTAGATGCCAACTTGAGGGAAATAGGAGTTGGTTCGGCCCTGTATGGTAAGGATCAATGGTTTCTGGTGCAGGACTTTGCCTGCCAGCAATAAGCCCCCGTTCCACGAATCCCAGTTTCACCCCGGAACATTGATTTGAAAAAGAGTTCCACGAATCCCAGTTTCACCCCGGAACATATTACTTTTGGGTATGGCCAGAAAGAGATGGACCCCCAAGGAGGAAATAACCGATGCCCTGCTCCGTACCCGGGAGAAAAGGAAATGGCAATTAGCCTATAGAAGGTATGTGCTGGAGAAACTACCCAGCGAAGCCTATGCCCACTATTTCGGTTTAGACAATGCCACCCTGCGGCAATGGTTCGAGTGCCAGTTTACGGCAGACCTGCACTGGGATAATTTTGGGAAAGCCTGGCAGTTCGATCATATCCTCCCCGCTACTTACTTTGATTATTCCGTGGAGGAGGACCTTTACCTATGCTGGAGTTTTATCAATATGCGGGTAGAGCCCATTGACCAGGAGAAGAACCCGGAGGATACCATCGACCTGCTATCCGTAAAAACCTATTTTACCCGTTTGTGGGAGAAAACCGGTCTGGCCCTCTGTGGTAAAATGCTGGAGAAGATCAGCACAATTGAAGCAAGGGGTAACAGGGGGTTTCCGGCTATTGAGAGCTTCATCAACCAACACAAACAACAGCTCGAAAGCATCGGGAGTTTAAACCGGGAAGAGCTGGCCAGCCTGAACGAGGGTATGTCTCTTGCCAGCATTTTATTAGAAAGGGAAATACTCAGAAAATTCTCCGCGGGCCAGTAAGCCTGATTTATCTTTGCCGCCTATGTTTCCAGAATATGATGTGATAGTTGTGGGTGCCGGTCATGCCGGATGTGAAGCCGCTGCCGCTGCCGCCAATATGGGCAGTAAGGTATTGCTGATCACCATGAACATGCAGACCATTGCCCAGATGAGCTGTAACCCAGCCATGGGCGGAATTGCCAAAGGACAGATCGTTCGGGAGATCGATGCGATGGGTGGGTATAGTGGGATTGTGAGCGACCTGAGCACCATCCAGTTCCGGATGCTGAACAGAAGCAAGGGACCCGCTATGTGGAGTCCGAGAACCCAGAACGACCGCATGCTCTTTGCCGCTACCTGGCGCGAGATGCTGGAAAAAACACCGAACGTGGATTTTTACCAGGACATGGTTCGCTCCATCATCATCAAAGGAAACAAAGCCTGTGGAGTAGTTACC
>CALRQQ020000451.1:0-3545 GCA_943370345.1 Chitinophaga pinensis | reverse complement strand
GCCTTTCTTGATCTTTTTGGAGGAGAGTACCTCTGCTTTAATACTGCCGAGTACAGTATCCACAAACTCTTTCCAGATCCGGTTATTGTCGCGGGTAGCGATAGCCTGCGGACTGGCAGGAGCAGCTTCTTCGGCGGGTTTAACGGCTTCTGTATTGACAAGTGAAGAGGCTGCTGCAGGTAAAGATGCAGTTTTCACACTATCTGTGTTTACCGGTGCTGGTTTCGCTTTATCGACGGCTACAGTGGGGGGAGGCGCCACAGGTGCCGGGGCCGGTTTTTTGGTGCTGGTATCCACTTTATCCTTCAGATCATCGCCCTTGCGGACAACGGTACCGGAATCGGTTTTCATTTTGCCACTGAAGAGCAGGTCTTTGAGGGACTGGCTCTGTGCATTGAGGCCAATGAAAAGGAAGCCAAAAAAGAGGAGTTTTTTCATATTTCAAGATTTAGGGCTGCCGCCTGTTGCAATTTACAATTCCTTTCGTTAGGGAGTTCTTAAAAATTGCCTCAGAATGTGCTGAAGCGCTGGAAAGATTGGCCACGAATGTTCAGTAAAGTGCACGAAAATACAGGCCCAAGAATTTCACGGATTAACACGGATCGCCTTTTGTATTTTTTGTGTTCATTTGTGTGTTTTGGTGGCCACCTTTTTAGCCACGCAAGGCCACGAAATAACACGAAACAAAATCCGTGTCGATCCGTGAAATCCGTGGCTTTATACCTGCGCAGCAGGTATCCTAAGAATTTGGCTGTGTATTCACTCCGTGCTGAAATCCGATGGGTTGAAAGACCGTTTTTTTCTGTGGCCCCTCATCATCAAAATCCTCCCAGTTAGTAATGATCTCCAGCAGTGTTTCGAGGTGCCCGTTAATAGCCTGTTGGTTGAGTTCTTCGGGGGTGAGGATCTCAATGAACTGCGGCTCCTTTGGCTCCACCTGTCCTTCTATAAAAGGCTGTTGCACCATCACCATGATCTTGCCATTGAAAAGCTGCTGATAGATCAGTGCCCCGTTCACCTTGATCATAAAATTGCGTACATCGCTGTCATTGTGATTGCGGGAGATACCACTGTAACTTCGGCCGAGGTCGAGGGTAACGGCTTCCAGGTTTTCGATATCGGTATTCTGGTTCACTTTGCCACGGATACCGGAGGACTGCAGGAACTGATCAAGGGCATTCACTATTTGCTCCTTAGTGGCAGGCCAGGCTTTGCGGTAGGTTTGTGTATTATCAAGCACTTGCTTGTAGGCCGCGATCTTCGCATTCAGTGAGGGGGGAATGGTATTCATGTTCAGGATTTAGCGGATTCAAATTTAAGTAAGGCGGGGTATACCACGACAGATTGTTTTGCCTGCGGCAAAAATGGAGCCACGGATTTCACTGAATGGCACGGATGGCCCTTTGATTTTATTCGTGGCTTTTCGTGTGCTTTAGTGGCAAAAAAAATGCCGCGAAGCGGCATAATTGGTGGTCACGAAACCACACGAATGAACACGAGACAGATAATGGCTATCCGTGTTCATCCGTGCAATTCTTGGCCCGCCTTTCCTTTTACGTCAGTACAATCTTTAGCTTACTTTGACGGTGCAGCAGGCATATCTGTGTTCCAGACATCACGGTACATTTTCCATTTACCGTTTTCCTGCTTCCACATTACAATGAACTTGCCTTTGTCGATCGACATGTTCTTATCGGCAAAAATTTCGTACTGCCCGGTTTCGATCACCCCTTCTTTACCTCCCATTACTTCCTCCGTGGTGAGTTTGATTCCCCGGATCCCCATTTTGTAGCCGCCATTGAAATAGGCCATGATGGCAGCAGATCCGCACATTTTCGGGAAATTGGACGGACTGATGCATCCATCGGTTGCGTAATGACTGGCAAAAGCGACAGAATCACCTGTAGCAAATCCATCCCCGAAAGTGGCATTGCTGGCAGCGATCGCGGCTTTAACAGAATCCAGACTGAAAGTATCTGCCGGAGCAGCATCAGTTGTTTTACCTGCATCTTCCTTGCAGGAGTACAAAGAAAAGACTGCGAAAACTGCAGCAATCAGAAAGTTGTTTTTTCTCATGTTTAGTGGTTTTAAGAGCTTAAAGATAACAATCCCCGATCAGCCATTGAATACCGCCTACATGGTATTTTAGTAGTATTTTCAGCACTACGAAACAAAAACAGCACTATGAATTGGAATAACAAGGTCGCCATTATTACCGGTGCCACTACCGGTATCGGCCGGGCCACTGGTCAATTACTGCGCAGCCAGGGTTGTACCGTATATAACCTTGATAAACAAGCACCGGCTGAAAGCGATGAGTTCTATATAGCTTGTGATGTCAGCCAAAAAGAAGCGATCAATACAGCGGTGGATCAGGTGGCAGATCGTGAAGGCAGGATCGATTTTCTTTTTGCCAATGCCGGGGTGCACCTTTTTGCCACGTTGGAAGAAACCTCCTATGAACAATTAGAATCCATTGTAGGCATCAATATACTCGGCGTGTTTTACCTGTTGAAAAAAGTGATCCCGGTGATGAAAGCCCAAAAAAAGGGGAGCATCGTTCTGATGGGTTCCGACCAGGTTTTTGTAGGAAAGGCCAGCAGTGCGGTGTATGGCATGACCAAGGGTGCCATCGGCCAGCTGACCAAGAGCACCGCGATCGATTATGCACCATTCAATATCCGGGTCAATTGTATTTGTCCGGGCACCATCAATACCCCCTTACTGCATAAGGCCGTCGATCATTATTCACGGATCTCAGGTACTCCTGCCCCTGAAGTATATACTTCACTGGATAAGGTACAGCCATTGGGCCGCATCGGATTACCGGAAGAGATCGCAAAGTCAGTCGCATTCCTGCTTTCGGATGAAAGTTCATTTACCACCGGCAGTCTGTTTGCCGTGGATGGCGGATATGTATGTCAGTGAGTTTATTCGATCTTCGGCAATTTCATTTTCATGCGGGGATCTTTCAGCTCGATTGCTTCCAGTTTTCCGGCTGCGTTGAACAACAAGCTGAAGACGGTGGACGCTTCTTCCCGTACGGAAAAATGGGTGTTATCGGAGAAGTATACTTTATACCCGTTGAACGGCTGCCCGTTTTGACGGATACACAACTGCTCACCACAGAGACTCACCGAGAGTGTATCCTTGCCCATTTTGAAATTACCAGTATACAGGGCCAGGGTATCTCTAGGGATACGGACAGCTTTCCGGAATTCGGGTTTGAAGAAACCGTCCCATTTGTAAACGGTGGCCACACTGTTCATGAGTTCACTGATCACAGAAAAATCTTCCCCATTGATCATGATCACCATACCATTGCCGCCTTCCATACTACCCCAGGAGGTACAAAGAAAAGCTTCGTTTCCCCCATTATGGTTGAACCATAACTGGTCACCCTTTTTTTCTACAAACACACCCAGGGCTGCGTTCTTGTCAATATAAGGGGTCATCCGGAGACGCATGCTTTCAAAGGATAACACTTTTCCTTTTTTACCCGCGAGTGTTTGCTGGCAATCGATAATATAACGGGCCAGATCCGA
>CALRQQ020000450.1:0-3551 GCA_943370345.1 Chitinophaga pinensis | reverse complement strand
TCGGTCCGTTCCGGTATACAGATCAGAAAATCCAAAGATCTTGTTGAGTGGACCTTCGTGGGCTGGGTTTTCAATAATCTTCCTTCAATGGGCTCAGCTTTTATCACACAATCCGGAGGTACACCTTTTAATTCCCTGTGGGCACCTTGTATCGTAAAATCAGGTTCAGAGTACAGGCTCTATTACTCACTTACCTGTTCGCTGCCAAGACTCAGTGTAATCGGTCTGGCTACTTCCAGTTCGCCTGAAGGTCCGTGGACTGAAAGAGGACAGGTGGTTACTTCAAAAAATGATAATAGTGTACAGACCAATGCGATTGATCCTTCCGTATGTATTACTCCTGCAGGCGAACACTGGATGGTGTATGGCTCTGCATGGGACGGTATTTATACTGTAAAACTGGATCCTGCAACCGGTTTAGCACTTTCTGCAGGTGATAAAGGCGTTCGGATCGCCAACCGTGGCTTTACCAATTCAGTTTATAATGGTAATATAGAAGGGGCCGATCTTATTTATAACGCACAACTGAACAAGTATTATCTGTTTATCGCGTATGATTGGATAGATACAAAATACAATGTGAGGGTCATGCGGGGAGATCAGCCAAACGGACCGTTCTATGACTTTAATAATGTAAATGCCAATACCAATGTGGATCATGGTCCGATGATCATAGCCCCTTATCAGTTTGCGGGTCACAGTGGCTGGCAAGGGGTGGCGCATTCCACCACTTTCAGTGATGGGAATGGACAGTATTTTATAGCACATCAAGGACGACCGGGAATTGATAAATACTTTATGAACCTGCATGTGCGTAAACTGTTTTGGACAACCGATGGCTGGCCTGTGGCATCCCCTGAACGTTTTGCATGGGAAAAAGACTCCCTTATCAGTCAGGCTGATATAGTAGGCGATTGGGAACAGATCATCCTGGGATACCGGGTAGTGCCGGGTTATTCCAATGAACAGGTGACCCCTGATTTTCAACAATCCATTAATTTAAGTATACTGGCCAATGGTACATTGAATGGCAGTACATCTAATACGTGGGTATATAATGCTCCCTGGCTGGAAATGCGTTGGGCAAATGGTTATACCGACAAGGTTTTTGTTCAAAAGGGGCGTGACTGGGAAAACAAAAAGAATACGATCATTTTTTCCGGGTTAAATAATTCCGGCACGTCCATCTGGGGTAAGAAAAAATAATTTAAGTATAGATCGCTTACTGTTGATCTTCAAATAAAAGACGATGAAATTTTCCCATCTACTGTTCGCTGGTGTCATCTGTGCAACGCTGACAGCTACTGTATCTGCACAGGAAAAGGACAACCGGATTCTCGTACAGGCAAATAAACCTTATACCGCAGTGGCTCCCACCATGTGGGGTGTTTTTTTTGAGGATATCAATATGGGTGCGGATGGTGGCATCTATGCTGAACTGATCAAGAACCGTTCCTTTGAATTTTACAAACCGCTTATGGGCTGGGAAGTAAAACAATCCCCCTTTAAAGAAGGGGCAGTGACGGTGATTAACCGGCAGGATGTAAAAAGTAATAACCCGCGTTTCGCAAGAGTGAAAGTAAAAGGCAATAGCCGTGAACAGCTGAGCATGACCAACGAGGGTTTCAGAGGCATGGGTATCCGTCAGGGACTCCGGTATTTTTTTTCTGTGTGGTACAGGACCACTGTTCCGGGTATCAAAATGCATGTGGAACTACTCAGCCAGCAAGGTGATATAGTGGGCACATCTGTGCTTTCGGCGTCCGGCACATCCGGTACGTGGAATAAAATGTCAACAGAATTCCTGTCTTCCATCACTGATTCCAAAGGACGTTTCCGGATATGGTTTGAGGGTGATGGCGATATCGATATTGACATGGTATCTCTTTTTCCCGAAGACACGTGGAAAAAAAGACCGGGTGGATTGCGTGCAGATATGGTACAGCTGCTGGCCGACCTTAAACCCGGCTTTCTGCGTTTTCCGGGCGGATGTATCGTGGAAGGCTATGACCTTTCACAGCGTTATCAATGGAAAAAAACGATCGGCCCGGTCGAAGAACGGGAGCTGATCATCAGCCGCTGGAATTTTGAGTTTTCACACCGTCCCACACCGGATTATTTTCAAACATTCGGACTCGGTTTTTTTGAATATTTCCAATTGGCGGAAGACATCGGCGCGTCACCGTTGCCGATCCTTAACTGCGGGATGGCCTGTCAGTTTAATACAGCCGAACTGGTACCAATGGATCAGCTAGACCCTTATATTCAGGATGCCATGGACCTGATCGAATTTGCTAATGGAGATGTGTCAACGAAATGGGGGAAAGTCCGTTCAGATATGGGGCACCCCGCTTCATTTAACCTGAAAATGCTGGGTATTGGCAATGAAAACTGGGGTCCTCAGTATATAGAGCGGCTGGATATATTCCGCAAAGCCATCAAAGCCAGATATCCCGACATACAACTGGTTACAAGTGCCGGTACGGACCCTTCCGGAGAACGTTTTGATTACCTGAATACTGAATTACGCAAAATGAAAGCGGATGTGATCGATGAACACTATTACCGCAGACCGGAATGGTTTTTTGAAAATGCGGGCCGTTACGATCAGTATGACCGCAATAGTTCCAAAATATTTGCCGGGGAGTATGCCGGTCAAAGTGATAAAACAGTGAGTATACACAATCATAATAATGTGCGTACCGCCATCGGGGAAGCGGCTTTCCTGACGGGTCTTGAACGCAATGCGGATGTGGTGGTCATGGCCTCCTATGCACCCTTGTTTGCCCATATTGATGGCTGGCAGTGGACACCTGATCTGATATGGGTGGATAACCTTCGCAGTATGGGTACAGTGAATTACCAGGTACAGAAATTATTTTCCACCAACAGAGGTACACATGCCGTGCCAGCCCTGCTGAAGGGTAAAGCACTTTCCGGGCAGGACAGTTTATATGTATCAGCCGTGGTGGATAAGGATCAGCAACAGCTGATTATTAAAATTGTAAACAGTTCAATGTCGGCACGGAAAATTCCGTTTTTATTGGAGGGGTATAAGAAACCGGTTTACGAGGGTCAGATCACTGAGTTGAGCGGGCAGCCCGATCAGATGAATACGCTTGATCAGCCTGGTACTATTCTGCCTGTGCAATCTGTTTATAGTGGTAAAGGAAATAAAATGGATATCGCCGTAAAACCATTTTCCCTGACGGTGATACGGGTGACCATAAAATAACAGGGCGGATTCACTAAATTAATCGATGGTTATGCGAAAAACTTGGTTGCTTACCGGAATACTGGCATCAGGAACGGCCATCGCACAAATACAATCCGCAAATCTGCCTGTACATGATCCTGTAATGATCAGACAGGATAGCAGCTATTATCTTTTTGCCACCGGCCGGGGTATTAATGTATGGTCATCTTCAGACCGGATCAGTTGGAATAAAGAAGCCCCCGTGTTTGATACATTGCCCTGGGGAGTGAAAACAGTACCCGGTTTTAAGAATCATATATGGGCACCGGATATTTATTTCGCAAACGGCCTGTAT
>CALRQQ020000449.1:0-3551 GCA_943370345.1 Chitinophaga pinensis | reverse complement strand
TTTCTGGCCCTTGTTCTTCTCACGCTGTTCTAACAGGTCGGCATATCTTTCCAGGGTATAGTATTTCAATTTCTTGCGCCAGCGTTCTGCCCGCTCTGCTTCATCTTTCATGTACGTCAGCTTATCGCCATCCATTTCCACGGTTTCATCTTTGGAAAAGTCGAAGGGTTTGCTGAGAACGGAACGATAGATCCCGATCACGTCTTTGATGCGCTGGTCGTACAAAGCACTCACTGCCGGCGCAAACTGGATGGGGGTGGTTTCATGGATCTCATCATCGATTGCGGTCTCATATTTTTTGAGGGCCGCAATATCCGACTGCAGAAAATGCGATTTATCGCCGTCCAGGTCTTCGAGGTATTTTTTAAATACCTGGCGGGAGAAATCGTCATTGATATTTTTGGGACTATAATGCTGTTGCTCCAGAATGGTACCCACAGCAGCCAGTAAACGTTGTTTCTGGGTAACGAGTATATCTTTTGATCCGATCCCGGAGGTTCTGAAAGCAAAAAACAGACCACCGAACAGAACGATGGCCAACAGCAGTAATCCTTTTCTACTCTTCATAAAATGCGTAAATTTTTGCATGACTATTCCAAAAATAGCCCAAAAAGCGGTTAAGCCATCAGTACTTATCCCAATTAACAAAGGTTTTGATGAGCGGTTCGGAAAAAGATTGTGAAAAATGACGCCCAACTAATCCCGAATTTTCCTATTTTTGCCGTCCAAAAAACGGAGAGCGTAGCTCAGTTGGTTAGAGCGTTAGTTTGTGGCACTAAAGGTCGGGGGTTCGAGACCCCTCGTTCTCCCTCTACAAAACCTATCCCGCCTTGAAAGCGGAATAGGTTTTTAAATTTTATGACATGAGCTATGGCTTGTTACTGTTACCCCTGATCTCGGCTTTTATCGGGTGGTTCACCAACTGGATCGCGATCAAGATGTTATTTCATCCGAGAGAGCCCAAAAAGATCCTGGGTTTCACCCTTCATGGTATTTTTCCCAAAAGACAAAGGCAGTTTGCCGAAAAACTGGGTAAACTGGTTAGTTCGGAGTTATTGTCTTTCAGCGATATAGAGGCCAAAATCACCCATCCCGACAACCTGAAAAAGATCATGCCGCATGTAGAAGGGCATATTGACCAGTTCTTGCGGGTAAAACTGGCCGAGCAGATGCCGGTGATCAGCATGTTTATTGGCGATAAGACCATTCAGGAGCTGAAAACAGTGTTTATGGCCGAGCTGGAAACCCTGTTCCCCATCATCATGCAGAAATACATGGGTAGCCTGCAGGAGCAGCTGGATCTGGAGCAGATCGTGATCGAAAAAGTGGCCGGATTTTCTTCAGACAAGCTGGAAGAGATCCTGAACAGCATCATGTCCAAAGAATTCCGCTTTGTGGAAATCATCGGCGGTGTGCTCGGATTTTTGATCGGTTTATTGCAAATTCTGCTGACCTCTTTATAGGAATGACCGATTAAAAGGGGTAATCACCGACAATATAGGCATTTCTACCCCCTATGTTTCAACTTTGTCCATTCAAAATTGTCTTATTACCGCTGGTGTAATGAAAAAAGGGCCTGCCCCTATTGCATCGCAACTTTGCATTATATAATATATACAACATCATGAGAAAATTATTAGTAGTTGGTATCCTTAACCTGTTTATTCTGTCGGCTATTGCCCAGATGCCCGGAGGCATGCGTGCCGGCGGCGGAGGTGCACAAAGCATGAATATTGGCCATTTTTTTGGCAAACTGGTGGACAGCAAGACCAACAAAGGCCTCGAATCTGTAACAGTACAGCTGATCGGCAACAAGTTCGATACAGTGACCAAAAAGATGAAAGAAGCCATCCTCAGCACCCAGATCACCAAGGCAAACGGTGATTTCAACTTTGAAAACCTCCCTGTTTTTGGCAATTTTAAGATGAAAGCCAGTGCGTTGGGTTATAAGGCGCTGGAAAAGACCTTAACCTTCGGCATCAAAATGCCCCAGCCCGGCACTGCCAACGCAGCCGGTGGCAATATGCAGCAAATGTTAGCCATGGCCGATAAGGACCTCGGTAATATCAAAATGGAAGAAGACGCTACCAACCTCGGGAACGTAACCGTTACTTCTTCTGCAAAACCATTACTGGAACTGGGTATCGACCGTAAGATCTTTAATGTAGACAAGAACCTGGTCAGCTCCGGCCAAACCGCTACCGAGATCATGAAAAGCATTCCTTCGCTGAATGTGGATATTGATGGTAACGTAACTATGCGCAATGCCAGTCCTACCCTCTTCATCGATAACCGCCCTACTACCCTGACCCTTGACCAGATCCCTGCCGATATCATCGACAAAGTGGAACTGATCACCAACCCTTCTGCCAAGTTTGATGCTTCCGGCGGAAATGCGGGTATCCTGAACATTGTACTGAAGAAGAATAAAAAGACAGGTTATAACGGTGGTATCAGAACCGGTATCGACTCACGTGGTAAATTAAATCTCGGTGGCGATCTGAACCTGCGTCAGGACAAGATCAACTTCTCGCTGAGTGCCAATTTTAACGAGCGTAAATCCATCTCTGACGGTATTACCGACAGAAACAACCTGCTGTTTACACCCAGTTCTGTGTATAATACCAGTCATGGTGTAAATACCGGTTATTTCGGTTTTGCCCGTACCGGTCTGGATTTCCTGATCGATAACCGCAACACGCTCTCTATTGCCGGGAACTTTATGCGCGGTCAGTTTGATAATGAGCAAACGCAGAAAGTAGACTCCACCATCAAATCTGTATTTACCTCGTATAACCAGATCAATACCACCAGCAATGCGGTGATGAGAAATATGGGAACACAGGTAAGTTTCAAACACAATTTTACCAAGAGCGGACATAATCTTTCTGCCGATTTCAACTACAATTCCAGCAACAACGAGAGCAATGCCAACATAGGTACCCAAACCTATAACAGCAACGGTTCTAACAAAGGACAGGCCTTGTTGCAGAAAACAATCGGAAGCGGTTCTACAAAGAACTATGTTTTACAGGCTGATTATGAAAATCCTATCAGCGACGACAGTAAACTGGAAGCCGGTGTAAGAACAGCGATCCGTGACTTCAATAATATCAGCGACCAATACCGGTACGATTACAGCAGCAGCAGTTATGCCCTGGTACCGGGTATCAGTAATAAGTACAAATTTTACGATCAGGTATCTGCGGCCTATGCCACTTACAGTTTCAAAGTGAAAAAATGGAGCTACCAGCTCGGACTGCGTGCAGAAAGCTCTACTTATACCGGTACTTTACTGAATGCGAAAGGACAGGATTCTGCCACATTCAAAGTGAACTACCCGCTGAGTCTGTTCCCCAGTGCGTTTGTAACCTATAAGATCGACGACAAGCAGGATATGCAGTTGAACTATTCACGTCGCGTGAACCGTCCGAACTTCTTCCAGCTGATGCCTTTCCCTGATTATTCTGATCCGCAGAACATCAATATCGGTAATGCAGGTCTGAAACCAGAGTTTACCAATTCATTCGAGGTATCTTATAACAACGCTT
>CALRQQ020000448.1:0-3558 GCA_943370345.1 Chitinophaga pinensis | reverse complement strand
AGAGCAATACCCGGCACAGAAAACCCTTGTGATGGATGGTGATGGTGAAGACAAGGCCGAAGATGTGGTCCGGATGCTTGAGTTATCCAATGAACATCCGGAAAAGATCATTTTCGCACGGCGTAATTCCCGACAGGAAGGCCGGACGTTCCGTTTGTTCTATAAGATCTATAAACTATTATTCCGACTGCTGACCGGTAAACATATTGCCTTTGGCAATTTTTCCTTACTGCCTCCGGACAAACTGGAGCAGATCGTTTTTTACAGTGAGATCTGGAGCCATTATGCAGCCGGGGTCATGAAAACTGGGTTGCCCTATGTTCAGGTCAGCACCAACCGGGGTAAACGGGAGAACGGTACATCAAAAATGGGATTCAGCCGGCTGATACTCCATGGTCTCAGCGCTTTTACGGTATACCTCGACCGGATAGCTTACCGCTTTTTTATGCTTTCGCTATTGCTGATTCTTCTGGCGCTGGGTATGATTGGGGTATTACTTTACATAAAGTTCTTTACCCCCTATGCTATACCGGGCTGGTCCTCCACTATCCTGTCCTCCCTGCTGATTATCCTGCTGCAAAGCTTTTTGATATCGATCCTGACCCTCTTCTTTTACCTGATGTTTGAATCTCAACGGAAATTCATACCCGCCAGACATTACCGGGATTATACAGGGAAAGAGGAACCGGTTCTAACTTCAGAAAACGGTTCACATTAAATAGCTGATTCACAATACAGGCAATAAACCGGCAATGTTGACCAATACCACCTTTAAAAATAAAACAGGCTACCTGGTACTACTGAGCCTGTTCGTTGCCGTCGCGTATCTCCCGGTTGTTTTTCACCTGTTCAGTCTGAAAAATGATGCCCTGGTATATTTTCTTCCCTATCGTTTTCAGGTTAGTTCGGCCATTCATCAGGGGCATTTTCCCTGGTGGTCCGGCAGTATATATCTGGGGACTCCCTTATACAGCGATATCCAGAGTGGCGCCTGGAATCCAATGGTCTGGGTGCTTTCCATATTTGGCAGGTACAATATGTCCATGCTGGAAACGGAACTCTCGCTTTACCTGCTGGCAGCTGCAGCCGGTATGTATAAACTCACAGGCCGATTTACCGGGAACCAACTGATACGACTGATCATCGCCCTTTCCTATGCCTGCAGTGGATTTATGACAGACAGTGGTTCATTTATTCCCTGGATGAATGCAGCCGCCGTGTTGCCATTCGTATTTTATTTTTTTATCCGTTTACTGGAAAAAACGAACATTCAGGCAACCCTATCTTTCACCCTCAGTACATACCTGCTCCTCACGGCAGGGTATCCGAGTTTTCTGGTATTTACAGGTTATCTCATTACTGGCATACTGGCCTGTTTACTCTTTCGCTACCGGAAACAATGGCCCATTATCAGACCCGTCCTTATCCAATTAATTCTATTCATTCTATTCAGCGTTCTGCTTTGGAGTCCCGTTGTAATGGCCTGGACCGATTTTTTCCCTTACTATTCCCGGGGCGGAACGATTTCTCTTGCATTTGCACAAAGCAATCCCTTTCCGCCGGCAGGCCTGATTTCATTGCTGGTACCCGCCGGGGTGATAAAGAACCAGGACTGGCTGCAAACTGATCCGGCCATGCGGAATATTTCAATTGGCTTGTTTGCTTTCCTGCTATTGCCCTTATCATTCCGTACCATTCTAAAAGACAGGATCCTTCGCATCATTGCAATCATCACCCTCATTTCCTTGCTCATCAGCCTTGGCGGAGCAACACCTGTCCATGAATGGTGTCACGAGTATCTGCCTTTATTCAACCGCTTCAGACATCCGGGCACCCTCCGGCTATTTACCATCTTCGGAATGCTGCTGCTCTCTGTTCCCGCATTTGAACAGCTTTTTCATCCCACCGGTAAAAAAATCCGGATGGCAATAAAGATGGGATGGGCCGTTTTATTTCTGCTCTTACTGATTTCCGGTTACGCATTAAGCCATTCCGGGTTATCCAAAGGAATCTTCCCTTCCTTTGGAACAACTTCACTGAATAAGTCCGGGTTTGCTGATCTCTTATTCATACAAGGCGCTGTGCAATTACTGTTTATCGGTTTATTCCTGATTTTTTTGTATAAAAAGAAAACTAAAGCACTTGCGGGGATCATGATCATTCAGGTCATTGCCGGGACCTGGCTTGCATTACCTTTTACTTTTATTTCAAAAATATCCGTAAAGACGATTGACCAGTCGATTTCAGCTATCACACATCGTCAAACATCCGCAGATACGATCAGACTCCTCCGTCATTCAGACCGCATTCAGGGTCCCGGATCCCCTGCCCTGATCATTCCGGCCTTTTATGAAAACGGACCGGTAGTGAATCACGATATCATTTCACCCACCGTGACCTCCGGGTATCTGGAGTTCCTGAAGGACACAACCCGCGCCCGGCTTACAAACGGGATGCCGTGGGCTTATATTTCAAGAGATACTGTTTTAACAGAAACAAGTAAAATAAATACAAACCATAACGGTGAACAGGAACAGGTATCTCTCATTAGTAAAACCGAAACAGGTATTCGCTTCAGGACAAAAACAGGATCGGCAGGCTATCTGCATCTTTTTCAGCAATATCATCACCGATGGCAGGCAACAGTAAACGGGAAAAACACTGCAATAAGGCGGGCTGATCTGACCTTCATGGCTGTACCAATCCCGGCGGGTGAAAGTGAGATAGAGATACGTTTTCAACCGGGCCGGACCCAATATATGCTTAACTATATTTCACTGGTTACCCTGACCGGGCTGCTCCTCGTTGTTCTCACTCTTTCAGCCAGACTGAAAAAACAAGGCAAAACCGTACCGGGAAAGGGTGCGGTCAGTTAACTTCACGCCAAGAATGGACTTACTGGAATATAATAAAAGAACTGCAGCACAATTCCGTCGTCATCCTTGGGAAATGTCCAGGGTGGAGATCCTTCTTTTTTTTATACAAAACCTTCCGGTTCCGGTACGGCATATCCTCGACATTGGCAGCGGCGATGCTTTCATAGCAGCCTGCATCGCTGAAGCTTACCCGGATGTAACTGTTGCGGCGGTAGACACCCACTATAATCCAGAAACCATCACTGCGATCAGTAACAACAAACCAACAAATCTGACGCTTTATCAAAAAACTGACGCCGCAATTCTACAAGGAAAAGCAGACCTCGTTGTATTGATGGATGTACTGGAACATGTGGAGCATCCTGAACAATTGCTGGGCGAATTACGCAGACATCCTTCAGTAGGACCGGAAACAAGTTTCTTTATCACCGTTCCGGCCTATCAGTTCCTGTATACCAGGCATGACGAACTTCTCGGTCACTATAAGCGGTATACATACAGCAGCCTGCAGAAATTGTTAGCGGCAAACGGACTGTGCGAATTGAAGGGGGGCTATTGTTTCAACAGCCTGCTCATCCCGCGATATTTCAGCAAACTGAAAGAACAGCTTTCCGGCAAGAAACCATCAGCAACGAATGGAATACACAACTGGAAAAGGGGAACATTCATTTCATCTGTATTA
>CALRQQ020000447.1:0-3569 GCA_943370345.1 Chitinophaga pinensis | reverse complement strand
CCGGCCACCGGTAAAAAAGTCAGGATTGAACTGATCAGTGCCGCAGCAGCAGAAGCAGTGAACGGTACTGAATTATCCGGCAAAAAACTGGATGATGGTGTAACCCGGAATGACGCCGGCAACCGGGACCGGTTAAGTATAATAGAACTAGAGATCTATGAAGCCAAATAAAGCGGAATGAAAAAAATAATCCTGTTAACCTTTACGCTGATACTGCTGCACGCTGAACAATTTGCACAGCAAAAGCAGCGGCCCAATATTATTTTCATCTTTGCCGATGATCTCGGTTATGGAGAGATCGGTTGTTACGGACAACAGAAGATCGAGACGCCACAGATCGATAAAATGGCCGCAGCCGGGTTACGCTTTACCCGTTTCTATTCCGGTTCCACGGTATGTGCCCCTGCCCGCACTTCTTTGCTGACGGGCATGCATACCGGACATACATTGATCCGTGGTAACCTGCCCTTTGGTCCGGAAGGACAGATCCCTTTACCGGAAAATGCAAAAACCTTTGCAAATTATTTACAGGAAAACGGTTATGCCACGGCAGCATTCGGCAAATGGGGATTGGGCTTTAACCAGAACAGTGGCGATCCCAACAAACATGGTTTTGATCGGTTCTACGGTTACAACTGTCAGAGTCTGGCCCATGATTATTTCCCGCCGTATATCTGGGATAATCATACCAAGGTTGAATTGCCTAACAATGGAAAGGATTCCGTTTACTCTGCAAGCCTCATCCATCAGCAGGCGCTCAGTTATATTAAAAATGCAGGTAACCAGCCGTTCTTCATATACCTGCCTTACACTTTGCCGCATGGCGATGTGATCGGTCCGCATGATGCATGGTATCAGTACTATGCGAAAAAATTTAATGAACCCCCACTAACAGGTAACAAATTAAAGACAAGGGCACACAATGCCGTCCCCGAGCCCCTGCCCCATGCCCAGTTTGCGGCCATGATCTCGAGACTGGATCAGTATGTGGGTGAGATCATCAAAGCCATTGCCGATAAAGGACTCGCGGAAAACACCCTGATCATCTTTACCAGTGATAACGGGCCCCATCGTGAGAATGGCGGCGATCCTGATTTTTTTAACAGCAGTGGTATATTCAAGGGGATCAAGCGTGACCTGTATGAAGGCGGTATCCGGGTACCCTATGTGGCATACTGGCCGGGAAAGATCGAACCAGCTGTGAATGAAGAGCCGGCTGCATTATGGGATATGTATCCGACGGTACTGAAACTGGCAGGCGTAAAAAACAAGGTAAAGACGGATGGATTATCGCTGGTACCCGTTTTCCTCAATAAGGGCAATCGCAAAACACACGAATACTTCTATTGGGAATTTCATGAGAATGACGGAAGGCAGGCGATCAGCTGGAAGAACTGGAAAGCCGTGCGGCTGAATGTCTCCACGGCAAACCCATCCCCGGTTGAACTCTATGACCTGTCAAAAGACCCGGAAGAGAAAAATAACATGGCCGCTCAGTATCCGGACATCGTGAAAAAAATGTACGGGTGGATGATGGAGGCGCATGTGTATAACCCGGACTGGCCGCTGCTGTTCAGTGAGAAAAAATGATCATTTCTTCTTCATTAAAGGAGCATATTCCACTTGTACCGGAAATCCTTCCGTATAATTCAGAATGGCTTTAGTATAGGTCCGCTCAGGGAAATAAAGAGCTGTCATTACAGTCTTACCCCCATCAGCCAGTAATTCAACAGAAGATTTATCAACGATGATCGTAAGCCGGATACTGTCACCCGTTGCAATACAAGGTGCTTTGGCAATGGCAGCAAAATCAGCATTGAAAGAAGCGAGGCCGGCCCGGGTCCGGTCGATATAATACTGTCCTGATTTTTCATCATACCCGATCCTTAATTCATTGCCACCCGATTCAGCCAATACAATCGACAACTCTTTTTTAGGTGCTGCAATTTTTATCCGACAGGGATTCTTAAGTATATCATAGGGTCTTACCAGGTTCATTCCGCTACGGATATTCGCTTTATCCCAGTAATACCCCCTTCCAAACAAGGGCTCCAGCAGTGCATCTGTATGTTGTGTAAGGATAAATCCTGTTGCTGATTTTTCTATGCGTAATTCCCGTGGAAGGGTCATCGCACTACGCCAGGTATAGGTGGGCACTTGCTGGGCATAACTCCAGTTACTCATCCAGCCCATGAAGAAACGTTTATCACCCGTATTATCCCAGGACACGCCGGCATAATTATCCGGACCGTAGTCGATCCATTTTGTTTCGGTACTGAATGGATGAAAGGTCTTGCCGTCAAAATCACCCAGGAAGTACTGCGTGGCTGAACCTTTATTCGGACCGCCGGGATTGAGGCTCACCAGTAATACCCAGATCTCTTTTCCTTCATGTTTCATCGGGAACAGGTCCGGGCATTCCCATACACCACCATGGGCACCGGCTTTCTCCCCAAACTCAGATTCCTTTGTCCAGTTTTTTAAGTCAGGAGATGAATAGAAATGTACCCGATCCGCAACGGCCAGGGTCATGATCCATTTATTGGCGGCTGTATTCCACGCCACTTTCGGATCACGGAAATCCACGAGTCCCGGACTACGCAGCACCGGGTTGTTTTTGTATTTGATCCAGGTCTTGCCTTCATCTACGCTGTAGGCGATACTCTGGTTCTGAAAATCCTTGGCTCCTTTCAGCCGGGCCGCTTCATTGTGCTGGGTGAAGATGGCGACCAGTGGTGGTTTGGCTGCTGTACCAAAGCCGGAGGTATTGTTCTTATCCACCACGGCACTGCCGGAGAAGATCATGCCCAGGCTATCCGGATATAAAGCGATCGGCTGGTGCTTCCAGTTCATCAGATTGGTGCTGGTGGCATGTCCCCAGTGCATCGGTCCCCATGTATTGCCATCGGGATAGTATTGATAGAATAAATGATAAGTGCCTTTGTAATAGACCATCCCGTTGGGGTCATTCATCCAGTTGGCTTTCGGAGTAAAATGCAGGAGCGGACGGAAACGGGCATCGGAGGTGTCATTTTTTTGTGCAATGATCGTGAAGGAAAATAACAGGAAAAAGGAAAAGAAAATGGCAGCAGCTCTTTTCATAATTATAGCTTGAAAGTTGAATTTCGGGAAATAAATTCAAAATGAAAAAAGGGCGGCAAAAAGCCACCCTTATCAACTTTAAACGAATTGCTACAGGTTATTTATCAGGTAATCCGCCTCCAGCAATCCATTCGCCTTCATATCATCCCATAAAGCGGCCGGCACCTCGCAGGTGGCCATGGCGATATTGGGCTTTACTTTCTCCGGATGGGAGGTGCTGAGGGCTACTGAGTTGACCCCGGGAATGCGGAAGCCGAAATTGAAACAGGCTTCTGCGGGAGTCACATTATGTTTAGCGCAGAGCTCAAAGAATTTGGCGCGCCAGGCGAATTTCGCTTTTCCATCCTCGGTCTCCGGATCCACTTTCTTATAATTATAAAAATCGCGTCCTACGAGGAAGCCGCCATTGAATACAGCGGAATTGATAATGGCCACGCCCTTGCTGTGGAGCTGTGCCATGAATTCGA
>CALRQQ020000446.1:0-3572 GCA_943370345.1 Chitinophaga pinensis | reverse complement strand
AAAAGAGGGTAGAACTAACCGGTATTACTGAAAATAGCGAAATAACCTTACGTGCGGATGGTTTTACAAGCTGTAGTGAATGACCGGCACATCCCCTCCGTGCACGGTATACGATAACAATCTGCTAAACCTGTAGGCTTGATAATATTCGAATGGTACAGGTAAATAGTAGTATGAAATGTAAGCGATTATTAATACTGATTGGAATTTCATTTTTAATAGCCTGCCTGAAAAATAATAACCCGTACAATATCTATTGTTCCACCAGCAAATCAGTTGCAACCGATGTTTTGTTGGTCAAACAATTCCATTGTTCGTCTGATAGTTCCTGTCATGCTACCGGCAGCAGCAAAGGGCCGGACGCCCTGTTGACCTATTCCGGGATCTATTCCTGCCGGAGCAGCATCCGCAACTCAGTAGTTAATGGCACTAAATTAATGGCAATATGCCTGAAGGCATCCGTTTGTCAGTTGTTGAGCTCAATGCTCCCGTCTGTTGGATCGATGCAGGTGTTGTGGATAACTGATGGGGCGGAATACCCTTTTTCGTTCCGCTATAAGAACAGAAAACAGGTCTGCTTTTACTAACTTTGCGCAGACTTCAACCAAATGGCAGAACATTCACATCAACTGGCAGCTATCCTGTTTGCCGATATCGTCGGTTATACAGCCATGATGCAGGAAAACGAGGAAGATGCGGTCGAAAAAGTGAACCGTTTCAGGGAATCGGTCGAACTGATCGCCGAAGAGCTAAACGGTAAGATCATCCAGTACTATGGGGATGGTTCCCTCTTGCTTTTCCAGAGTTCCACAGAGGCTGCCGAATTCGCCAAATTACTCCAGGAAGATCTGTACAATGAGCCGAGGATACCCGTCAGGATAGGGATCCATATGGGGGATGTACTGGTCCATAGCGGTAATATTTTCGGGGATGTAGTGAATATTGCTTCCCGGATACAGGCGCTGGCCCCGGTTGGCGGAGTTTATATTTCAGAGATGGTCTACAGGAATATTGCCAATAAAAAAGAACTGGAAGCCATTTTTGTACGTGAAGAAAAACTAAAAAATGTAAAAAATCCGGTGCGGATCTACCAACTTCTGACCGAAGGGGCTGAAGCGTATATCCGTGCTGCAGAAGTACCCGAAACGGCAGTAGCTGCCACAGGCCCCAGCAATATCGCTGTTCTCCCGTTCGCTAATCTGAGCAGCGATCCTCAGCAGGATTATTTCAGCGATGGACTTACGGAAGACATAATTACCCAGTTGTCCAAGATCCGGGCATATAAAGTGATCTCCAGGACCTCCGTAATGCAGTATAAGCATTCGCCTAAAAGTGTAAAAGAAATCGGTAAGGAATTGGGTGTCACACTGATACTTGAAGGAAGTGTACAACGTCATGGCGATCAGGTACGGATCACCGCACAGCTCATCAATGCGGTTACTGATGAACATATCTGGGCCGATTCGTATGACCGCCCCATGCTTGATATCTTTTCGATTCAGCGGGAAGTAGCCCTGGCCATTGCGGCAGTGCTGAATACCAGTTTATCCAATAAAGAAACCCGTGAACTTGATTATATACCGACAACCGATCTGCTCGCGTATGATTATTATCTCCGCGGTAAGCTATTACTGGAAAACCGGAATAAGGCCGATGTACTGCTGGCGCGGGATTATTTTATTCAGGCCGTTAACCGGGATAAAACCTTCGCGATCGCCTATTCCGGATTGGCCGATACCTATCTGTTGTCTTCCTTCAGGGGCTATGAGGATCCGGTTATGATGCTCTGGCAGGCAAAAAAATATATCGATACTGCGGCCGGGCTTGACTCTTTTTCAGGAGAAACCCAGGCATCACTTGGATATTGGTATTTTCAGAGTTTTGACTGGCATGCGGCCGAGATAACTTATCGCCGTTCCATCAGTCTCAACCCCAATCAGACCAATGTTTACCTATGGCTGGCGATCCTGCTGGAAGCCAAAGGGGAATACGAGGAAGCCCTGAAGATCTTTGAAATGGGGGCAGAGGTTAACCCCATGTGGGACTATCTTCAGAAGAACAAGATCCTGCTCCTGGTCAATATGAATAAAAAAGAGGAGGCTTTCGCTTGTTTGAAAGGACTGATCGATAAAGCGCATGACAGTACAATCAAACGGAAACGGTATGAAGAGTTGTCCAGGCTGCACTGGTCCTTTAATGAAAAAACAGAAGCTATTGCTGCGGCAAAAAAATCGGGCAACCTGCCGTTATTGAAATTCTATACGGATGGGGATTATACGGCCTTACAGAAAATGGTGGATGATCATTATGAAGGGCTGCGGAACCGCAGTGAATATGTTTCCCAGTTATGGCTCGGTCTCGACTATGCACATGCGGGGGCTCGTGAAAAAGCACTCGATTGCTTCAATAATGCCGTTGCCCTTAAAGAAGCCGCGGTATCACTTCTCCTGATCCGTGATTTTGAATTCCTGAATATCAAATACCTGAGTATGGCCCTGCTGACCCGTAAAGTGAAGCAGCTTATCAATTTCTGATCAACCTTTCGCCTGAAAAACCAGGTGTGCCATGAAAACGTTCTCTTCTTCCCGGTGAAATTCCCTGAATTTTCCTGAATAATAATTGATCCGGCTCCGGATATCCCGGAATTCATCACGTTGGTGGTTGATGGGGCTGCCTTCTCCATTATAAACAATCCGGATCATCAGGCAATAATCCCGGTAACTCAGTTCCGTGATGATATAACTGCTTTTCCGGCGGTTCAGGATCAGTCCCGTAAAATCCTGGACGATCCGGTAAACAGACAATTTATCCTGATGACTGAGATCCTCGATCTGAGGGTCATTGCAATAAAAACTGATATCAGGAGCTCCGGGTTGCCGGTAATTGCTGAACAGGTTTTCTATGCTGGGTAACAAACCGAGCAGGGTTAATCCGGAAGGGTAAAGCTGGTTGCTGAGTTTATTGAGTTCAAGAATGGCCTGATGAATGGCCTCTTTCATCTCCGCTGTAAATTCAGGACTTGTATATGCATTCACTGTTTCTTTTCCCTGCAACATCAGATTCACATATACGAGTAACTGGTTGACATTATCCCTCAGTACTTCTGCAATGGTGGCTCGTTCCTTCTCCTGAATATCGATCACCGCTTTCAATAACTCTTTTTCATCTGCCAGTTTTTCCTCTGATTTTTTACGGAGTTGACCTACATCCGCCACATGTACATAAAAGCCATTCGTTTCTCCTTTCCGGGTATCCGGGATCAAGGTGATCATCGCTGACATTTCACCTTGATGTGCAGTTTTCAGCGAACGCTCAAAAATATGCGGATTGCCTGCTAAGGCCGAATGAATATAATACCGGTTTTCATTATACAAATCCGGACCCACTAAGGCACGGATATCCATTTTGCCGATCACCGATTCCTGTTTTTGATTGAACCATTCGAGGCTGGCTGTATTCATATATTGGCAGACCTCTTCTTTATCCCAATACGACAACATGGCCGGGTAGGGTCGGTTGGATTTTTTTTTCGCTATGGTTTGCGTTGATCCGCCGTCATCAGCAGCGGATCT
>CALRQQ020000445.1:0-3582 GCA_943370345.1 Chitinophaga pinensis | reverse complement strand
CCCGATTGATAGCCATTATAATAGCTGCCGAATGATGAGGCACCATCATGAATAAGAAGAATATTATACTCTTCACAGACTTTTTTTATTTTATCTAATTGGCAGGGATAGCCCAGAAAGTCAGCACTAAAAATCGCCTTAGTTTCCATTGTAATTAATTTCGAGATTTCGTCGGCGTCAATTGTTAGAAATCTGGGTTCAACAGGACAAAACTTCAACTTACAGTTTAAAGCCAACAAGCCTGCTATTGCGCCGGGCCACGTAAGCGATGTAACAATTATTTCCTTATTCGACAAACCCATTGACCAAAAAACACCTAAAATACCAACACTGGCATTACAGGTACTTATAACATAATCTTTTTGGCAGTGGACAGCCAAAACATTTTCAAACTCTTTAATTACACTTGGGCCAGGTAGCATATTATTAAACTTACTTAAAACCTTGCTTTGCTTTTAAACTCCATCAATCGTTTATTCAATTCAATCTCATTAACAGCTCCCTCTTTCGGATCAACAATGCCTTCCAAATACCAGGGTAACGGATATTCCTCGTTTCCATTCCATGGAAAATAATCATCAAAAGCAGTTAGAGAAATTGCACTTAAAGAGGAATATGCCCCACTGACAGGATCGCCATTTGAGCGGAAATTTTCACAACTTTTAAACACCTGATCTTCATTAATATCAGTTCCACATTTATTAATTGTATGATTAATAATATCAAAAATCTGCCTTGGTGAAGCTCCTTTTCTGTAAAGCAATACACAGCCCTGAATCAACGTTTTTGAATCGGGGTTCAGCGTTTCCTTCCCCATAATACGTTTTTGGATTTTCGGAAAAATACCAGCCATCTCAACAGGTGTGGCTTCCAGTAAGGGAATGGTTACAAACCGGTTTATCATTGCCGGGTCTAATAACTGAGGCGTATTACTACAACCGACTATACATATTTTCCCTCTCAGATCATCTCTTGCTGCAAACTTGAATAGTGTTTTCAGATAGTGGCTGGAAACACCTCCATCTAACGACGAGTTGCTCCTATTGGAAAAAGTTTGGTCAATTTCATCAATAAAAAGAATAACCGGTGCCAAACTCTGAATTAACTGTAATGCCAATGACAACCTCGCTTCAGATTGGCCTACCCACATACTTTTTATTTCATCGCTTAACTCTACGAGGTTAAACCCGCAAGCATGTGCAAAAGCACCGGCAATAGTAGTTTTTCCTGTGCCGGGAGGGCCAGCCAGCAAAATAGCCCTGGGTGAAGATGGATCCTGAACCGAAAGCTTTTTTGCAAAATCTTTCAGAACTTTCTTCGGGACATCAAGGCCTGCCAAATCATCAAAGCTTAAATCTGTAGATAGAACCGCCAATGTTTTTTCACTGACTTGCTCAATCAGGCGTTCTTTTTCGTTTATTAACGCCGTTTTGTCAACTGACAAACCCCGCTCTTTTGCCTCCCGGAAAAGAGAAGCCAGTTGTGAAAGGTTCAACCCTTTTGCAATACGGGCTGCCTCTATACAAGTTAATTCTGTGTCTGCAAATTCATCATCTCTCTCCTTTATTATTTCAAAAAATGCCTGGTATTCTTCCAGTGATGGATAGCCATAGGTAATTTTGTGAAGGCCTTTTAATAATGGGCTTAAATTATTTTCTTCATAAGCATACACCACCAATATATTTCCCGCTTTTTGCACTGATGGTAATGAGGCTATATCATTGATTGTTTCTGAAACAATCTGCTGCTCCGGTGAACCTCCCTGTGATGAAGTAAGGTGAGGAATGTAATCTACTAATATCGCAAAAGGAATAGAATGTTTGGACGAAGCAAGTGTTTTAAAGCCCCTGAATATCTCAACCACTTCATTAGGGCTTATGGCGTTGTTGCCAATAAACCTTTTTAAACCGTTTTTGCTGAGTATATCATCAAGTATATTTTTCTCTTTCTTTATATCTCCATAACGGTGAATACTCAAACCAGAAGACCGGCTGTATCGCAATACAAACATACCTTCCTGGTATAATTTTTCGGCTAGGAAAAGTGGCCTGTAATACAATGAGGCATTGCCTTTTTCTACATGAAGGTCAAAAATATTGCCTGTAACAAGCAGTGCATGGTGCATATTGTATATGGCATTTAATGCCACATCGCTGCTTGACTTATGTTGGATTGAAATCATATATTTTATTTGATTTTGATTTGAGAAAAGGAATTGCCTGTTTGCAGATAGGAATTTGTTTCCATACCAGCTAAAAGTTCTTTTTTTCTAAGTAAGTTTCGAAGTACCCCTTGCGGCTGGTTGTGTTTTAGTCTTTTGTATTGAAATGGCACACCATGCTGTTGAAGGTACTGCACTATTTCTTCCATTTTTCCTGAGCATCCCTTATCATCACAGGCAAAGCCTTCTAGGTCAAGAGCCAGCGAAGGGTTCATTTCCTTGTCAAGCTTGCAATAAGCCGTAAATCTTCTGTTTTTTTCATCCTCAAAAATTATATCCAATAATTTTTCATTTTGCCTTAACACCCTAACCTCTTTATCAAAACCAGTTGCTTTGGCTGCATCTGTCACCATTTCATTTACAAATTTTAGATTGTCAAATGCCAGGTTTTTAACGGCCTGTCCAAGTGACACTTCAAAATCATTTTTTGCTACCGGTGTTTCATTTAACAAAGGCATCAAATAGCTGCTTAACGGGCTGTGCTGCGTAGCTATAACACCGGATAGTGAATTTATCTCAACTTCACCCAATCCCTCTGTCATCATTTGAAAAGCATTAGATGATAAAACCATTTTTTGCAGGGCTTTTGCTTCAGCTTCTATTTGTTTTGGGGATGATACCACCTGCGTATTTAACCATTTCAGCCTTTCGTCCGTAGCTTCAATTTCTTTTAAAAGATTCTCATATTTGTCTTTACAAAATTTTGCAGCATAATTAACTGCGCTGGCGCAGGCAGCCCCAACAGCCAATGGAGATCCAATAACCGATAATGATACTGCTCCTGTGGTTATTTCGCTCATATAATGTAGTTTAAAGATTTAAATTTAAGCTGTTAAGTCTTCATCTGTAGAATCCCTTATGAAGTCATCCAGGTGACTTTCTGCCTCCGAAATGTTTACCTCCTTAGCCGGTGCAACAGGAGGATTTTGCCTGGAGTCGTTACCATTATCACGGTTTTTTTGAGGTGTGGCAGGTTGCTCACCCGGCTTAACCGTATTGCTGTTCTCCAGCCGGATATTTGAATAATACGCAATGGCACGCCTGATGTTATCATTGCCCTCTCTTTCTATCAAATTCTCCCTGTCTTGGGCGTTGTGTGCATTTAGCAGCGTAAGGTAGTCACGGTAAATGTCGTTGGTTCTTCTTGATCTGCGTCCCATCTTACGTAGCGGAAAGACCATCAGAATATTTAAAAAGAATATTGAAGCATAAGCTAATGCTGTTTCAACTACAGTTGCGCCGATGAACAGCTCCAAGACAGCCAACGCTAAAACGACATATGGCATGTAATCAGTTTCACCCTCTTCCAGATTGCTAACAGACATTTTAGCGAGAATGAACTGGAATACAATATAAAATAA
>CALRQQ020000444.1:0-3589 GCA_943370345.1 Chitinophaga pinensis | reverse complement strand
TGATTATTACCGCTTAACCAATCAGTTTGGAGATGTTCCCTGTCCATTAAAAGAATTAACAGAAGCAAAAACAGATTATGCTTCTGTTAAAAGAGAAGTGATCCTGCAGAGAATGAAGACGGATCTTGACTTTGCTGTACAACATGTGCCCTGGACTGCCGATAAGGGTGATGTAAACAAGGGTGCCGTGTATCATTTACTCGCAAAGATCAATCTTTCGCTCGGATTGTTTGATGATGCCATTACTGCTGCCTCAGCCGTAATCAATAATGGTACCTACAAACTGATGACAAACCGTTTTGGTATTGATGCAGGTAATGCCACAAAAAATGTAACCTGGGATTTGCACCGTCCTGAAAATAAAGCTGCTGCTGCCAATACGGAGGTTTTATTCCTTGTTACAGAACGTTTAGGTGTTCCTAACAATTTTGCTGGCGGTATCCAATCCATGCGTAATTGTGTTCCGGGAATTTCCATTGCCGGTATCGTTACCCCAAATGGTGGTGTAGGTATCTCCCCTCTTGCCGGAGTTGAATTTGATAATATGCAATGGTATGGTCGTGGTATTGGCCGATGCCGTTCAACTTCTTATCACTACAAAGATATCTGGGATGATGTAAATGATCTCAGGCATGATTCTACCTCTGGCAACTGGATGTACATGGAAAACCTGCGTTACAGTAATCCGGCTTTAAAAGGGGTGGATCCTTCTTATGGTCAAAGGCTACAGCTGTTCAGTTCTACAGGTAAACAATTGTGTAACGGTAAAGACACTTTACGCAGATGGTACCCCTGGCCTCATTACAAAGTGTATGTTCCTGATGTTGAAAACACACCTATGAGAGGTGGTCATACAGACTGGTATGTTATGCGTTTGGCAGAAACTTACCTGATCCGTGCTGAAGCCTATGTATGGAAAGGCCAGAATGACCTCGCTATGGCAGATATTAATGCGGTAAGAACAAGGGCTAAATGTACCCCTTACACCAATGCCGCCAATATGAATATTGGTACCGTTCTGGATGAAAGAGCCAGGGAATTATACTATGAAGAAGGTCGCAAAACAGAGTTAACGAGGATTGCATTTTTATTTGCTAAAACAGGCAAATCTTATAATGGTAAAACCTATACCTTAGCCAACTTCTCTACTTCCAATTTTATGGTTGACCGTATTCTGGAGAAAAATGTTTTTTATGCCCAGAATTTCATCACCAATCACCAGGATATGATGAAGATAAGCCCTTACCATGTGTTATGGCCTATCCCTCAATCAGCTATCCAGGGTAATACCGATGGACGGATCAATCAAAATCTTGGTTATTCGGGTGCAGAATTGAACGTTGCGCCGTTGGATAAGATTCCTGAATAAAGCTTTTATCAGTATTATTTATACAGCACAAAAGAGAATGCCGCACCTTGTGTGGCATTCTCTTTTCACACAAAGACTCACTCTTAATCAATTCATATGTTGCAGATAAAAAAAATAACGGGTTATCTCTTACTATTGGTGCTTCTAACAGAACCCCTACCTGCACAACAGGTTCCGAAATCACAACCGGCTTTACTCCAGGTGATAGATACGGCATTGCAAAAAGCAGTACTGCAATACAAATATCTCGGCATACAATTACCAGCCGATGTTTTACCTAAAACCTACTATCCCCTCACCAAAAAATTCGAGACCAGCAAATCCAGCTGGTGGACAAGTGGCTTTTACCCGGGATCCTTGTTATATCTCTACGAGTATGCAAAGGATCCGGCTTTGCTGGCAGAAGAAAAAAGAGTGGAGAAGATCATCGAGAAGGAACAGTTCAACAAAGGCACCCACGACCTGGGCTTTATGATGTTCTGCAGTTTTGGCGCTGCTAACCGTTTGGCCCCATCCAGAGAATACGAACAGATTTTGCTGAATAGTGCAAAATCTTTATCAACCCGCTTCAACCCTACCGCAGGGGTGATCAAATCATGGGACCATGGTGCCTGGAAATACCCGGTGATCATCGATAACATGATGAACCTGGAACTACTGTTCTGGGCCACAAAATTCAGCGGCGACTCTTCCTTTTACAAGATCGCTGTAACGCATGCCAATACCACGATGAAAAATCATTACCGCCCCGATAACAGTTCCTGGCATGTGGTGGATTATGATATCAACGACGGTCATGTGATCTCTAAAAAAACACACCAGGGATATGCCGATAATTCGGCTTGGGCCCGTGGACAAGCCTGGGGATTGTATGGGTATGTAGTGATGTACCGTTGCACCAAAGACCCAAAGTATTTGGCGCATGCAAAAAAGATCGCTGCTTTTATTATGCAGCATCCGTCTACTCCGGAAGACAAAATTCCCTTCTGGGATTATAATACCCCCGAGATCCCGGCCACTTACCGCGATGCATCAGCGGCTGCCATTACCGCTTCTGCCCTGCTGGAGCTGACGAAATATGTGGATCCCAAAACAAGTGTTTCATATACCGGATTTGCGGAGAAAGTGATCCGTTCCCTGTCTTCACCTACCTATACCGCACCTTATGGGCAGAATGGTGGGTTTATCTTGAAACACAGCACCGGCCATTTACCGGGTAATTCAGAAGTGGATGTGCCACTTACGTATGCCGATTATTATTATATCGAAGCCATGCTGCGATATAAAGCGCTGAAAGCGAAAAAATAGGATCTGCTTTTGTTTAGCGAAAATGGCGTGGAAGAACTAAAAACTTCTACGCCCTTTTTCGTTATACACCGGTTATTATCAAAACCTTACCGGGTTTTACGAAAACGTTTTCCCTTGTTTTCGTAAAATCTGTATATTAGACTGATTGTTGTTGCCACGCAGCTGATAGCTGGTGCGAAAAACTGATCACCACTCGTATGAGCAGTATCAATTTAAAAAGACTATCAGAAGAACTGGGCCTGTCGATCTCTTCAGTATCGAAAGCGCTACGTGACAGTTACGAAATCAGTGCCGAGACCAAGAAAAGAGTGCTGGAAATGGCCGAAAAGCTGAATTACCAGCCCAACCCCTTCGCCAGCAGCCTCAGAAGGAAAAAAAGTCTTACAGTAGCCGTAGTCATCCCTGAGATCGCGAATAACTATTTTGCCCTTGCCATCAATGGCATTCAAACCGTGGCACAGCAAAAAGGCTACCATGTACTTACTTATCTGACCCACGAAAATGCCAAGGATCAGGAATCTACCATCAAACACCTGCAGGGCGGACGTGTGGATGGCGTACTGATCTCTCTTTGCAGCGATACTTCTACCGGCAGTCAGCTCACCGAATTACAGAATGCAGGTTTCCCGGTGGTATTCTTTGACCGTGTACCGGATGAACCCGGTTGTCCTACGGTAACAACAGATGATTTTGACGGAGGTTTTAAGGCCACGGAACAGCTGATCAAAGTGGGTTGCAAGAGAATTGCCTACTTGCGTGTAGCGGGTTATCTGTCTACCACTGTTAACCGGATGAATGGTTATCTTGCTGCGCTGAAAAAATACAACCTGCCACAGGATCCCAAAATGATCGTGGAATGCTCCAACGATGATGAAGCCAACCAGGAACTGATCAAAAAAGTGCTGAAAATGC
>CALRQQ020000443.1:0-3598 GCA_943370345.1 Chitinophaga pinensis | reverse complement strand
CTAGTGAATGCTCCAGTCTGGCCAAATGTTCATGCATATAGATCCCTCTTATTCCTGATCAAATTTACTTCCTTTGATGCAGGAATCCTCCAACTAATCAAAAACCGGGAATATCCGGTTAAAGGGCCGCCTTCATGGTTTTTCGTCTTTCCCGTTTAAATTGCCTGAATGCGTCACCATTAAAATAAGCCAGTGTGGCAATCACCGCCTGACGCTTATTCATCCGGTCAGATGTCTCAACGCCTGCAATATGTCCGGCCAGCAAGTGGTCCTTTTCGATCAGTCGTTTCAGCCCATGATGGGCCTGACCGGGGCCAAACAAATAAATGAAATCAACTGCAGCCAGGTGTGAGAGTATTTCTTTGAAAAACTGTTTCCGCTGGTTGGTCTGCCGGTGCTGTGCCTTCTCCTGATTGTCCAGAAAACTATGTCCAAACCGGGCATAGACTTTTCCCTCACCAGCAACGCGTACCCTGGATTCCACATCGGAGATCAGTCCCTCTACTTTTTCCACTTCATTTCCGGTAAGATGAACAATGTATGCGGTTTCCTGATCCAGCCAGATACCAGCATTATGTTCAGGTAATTTCAGTTTTTTCATGATGTTCATTTTAATGGTTATCGTTTGTTCAGCTAAAAAACCGAAGCCATCCTGACCCCGGTTCACGTATCCAGTGCAATTCGCAGGATTATAAGGCCGCTTCGCGGATAAAAAAGCGATAAAAAAACATGAGTAAAGCGGGAATACCCTTCTTTTTCAGGATCATCATACCTAAATACAACCCGGATACGGCTATCACCCAGGCGGCAATATCCAGGTAAAGGGTGGTTTCCGGCGGCGGAATTGCAATCATATTGTTATCCTTTTTCTTAAAGGTAGACCGGCCGGTTGCCCGGTATAAATGAGTTGCATCAAACCCGCAGTTGATTGAACTCATACGTAATTTTGCAGGGAGAAGGAAATTCTTCTCTTTTCCTGATGAGCCGGATAAAAAAACTGATCCATATGGGCTACACCAGCCGCAACCGGGTTAAAATGGTACGGGGAGGGAAAGAGTTCTTCAGCCTTCTGCATCAACTGATCGGATCAGCCAGTCATTCCATACATCTTCAGTTCTACATCTTCCTTGACGACGATACCGGTATGTCCGTCATCCGCTCCCTGCAAACCGCTGCTGGCCGGGGGGTGCGTGTTTATCTGCATCTGGATGCCTACGCGTCCAGGGAACTCTCCCGGCAAACGGTGGATGCAATGCGGGAAGCAGGCATTCAGGTTAAATGGTTTGAACCCTTATTCAAAAGCCGTCATTTTTATTTTGGCAGACGGTTGCACCATAAGGTAGTGGTGATTGACGGCTTCCGGTCACTGGTTGGCGGCATCAATATCTGTGACCGTTATAACGATCTCCCCGGGGATCCGGCCTGGCTGGATCTGGCTGTGTATTGTGAAGGCGAAGCGGCCTATATTGTTTATCATATCTGCCGTAAGATGTGGCAGGATAAACTGATGCGGCCGGCGCTGCCCTGGAAAGAGATCGATGCAGCCTGTGCACTCATTCCGGAAACCGAGTGGACAGATGTACGCGTACGGCAAAATGACTGGGTAAAACGGAAAGTACAGATCTGGCGATCCTATCTTGAAGTATTCAGCCGGACGGAAAAGGAACTGACCATCATGTGCAGTTATTTTATTCCGGGCATCCTGTACCGGCGCAAACTGGCACAGGCGGTAAAAAACGGTGTCCGGGTCAAAGTAATTCTGGCAGGGATCTCAGATATCAACATGGCCAAACACGCGGAACGTTTCCTGTATGACTGGATGCTGAAAAACAAAATTGCAATCTACGAATACCAGGAAACCGTATTGCACGCGAAAGTGGCCACGAGCGACAGGAACTGGACAACGATCGGCTCCTATAATGTAAATAATATCAGTGCATACGCCAGCCTCGAACTGAACCTCGATATCCGTAACGAAGGTTTTGCCAGGTACACCGGCGATATGCTGGATGCGATCATCCGGGATCACTGCAGCGCAATCACTGCAGAGAACTACCTCAATAAAGTTAATTTCTTTGTCAGGGTCTGGCAACGGATCAGTTACGGACTCTTTAATACAGTACTGAAGCTGTTCACTTTTTATTTCCGCCAGGAATAGGTCAATTCCCTTTGATACGACGTACTAACGAATAAAAAGCCTCCCGGTTCCATCCTGCAAACCGGCCACGTTGGACGACCATTTTATTTTCGGCAGGATGCTGCAGGTAATAATAAAAAACAAAGGGTGCCTCCTTATTCCGCCAGCCGATCTGCTGACCGAAGCGCAGGTCATTAAAAAGCAGTGTATCCTTTCGCATTTCCACTGTATAATACCCTTTTGAAAAACGAATCAACTGTTGCAGGTCTTCATGATCGGCCACAGAATGAAGCAATGATGACTGTTGTGCCACATACTGAAAAGCGATACTGTCCTTTGTATCAAACACGGACCGGTACCCAATATAAAAGCCTGAATCAACTTCAGCTACTACATACCATAGCCAGTTGTTCAGCGGTGTGGGTGTGGTAAAGTAACGTGAGTAGGAAACCTGCTGCCGGTTCATGATACGCCGTACATCCGAATCGATTTCCGCCTTATTTAATCCGCAGTAGAGCAGGTATACCCCGCAGGCAATCAACGCCGATCTGGCCCAAAAAGCCCTGAGCCGGCTGGTACGGGCAGCGATCAGTAACACCAGTAAACTGATTCCCGGCCAGACAGAGAAAAACGGATCAGCCACATAGATCCAGTTGTAAGATATACGAAGATGACTGAAGGGCTCAAACCAACCTGCCCCGTAAACGTTCATGCCATCAATCAGTAAATGGATCAATACCTGGGCCCCGAAAAAAGCCATCAATTTTTTTAATGGGATATTATGGGGGCGATGCCATCGGTCTGCAGCGAGTGACAATAACGGAGTGACCAACAGGGCAAACAGAAATGAATGGGTAAATCCGCGGTGGGCCAGCAAATTTTCAGAGGTTGTAGTCCAGGCACTGGCAATAAAATCAATATCCGGTATACTTTGGGCCACTGCACCCCATAGCAGGGCTTTCTTTCCCAGTTGTTTTCCGGCGAAGACTTCTCCGAGACAGGCTCCTATGGCAATATGGGTAATGGAATCCATACAGAATTCCTGTAATCTATTAAAACTCCAGACAGGATTGGATGATTTTCTTCCATTCCGTGCTATTTAATTTTTCTTCCGTGAGTTCTGTGGCCGCTTTACCTGGATCCGGAAACCTGGTTTCCACTTTATACAACATACATTCACAGTAGTTTTTTGCTTTTTCTTCTCCCAATCCTTCTTTGGCAGAACTGATACAATCTTTTATAAAAGCATTCCGGTCCATACTGTTCCAATATCCCTGCAAACAAGCCTGGATCTCTTTTTGCCATTCCGGCGACATCAGTTTTTCCTCTGTCAAACTGGCCGCCTCCTCAACAGTCGGATACTTTTCTTCCATTTTAAAGATCATACAATAACAGTAAAACCGGGCGGTATCCTCACTCATCCCTTTACGGGCAGATTTGATACATTCGGTGATAAAAGCA
>CALRQQ020000442.1:0-3630 GCA_943370345.1 Chitinophaga pinensis | reverse complement strand
ATGCAGAATGAAAACTACAGTGAATTATCAAACTGAAGCTTTTCTTCGCTGGGTTTACGCGTAGAGGTACCAAAACGGAAATTAAACCCGATATAAAACACCCTGGCATCGCGGCTGTTCACACTGTTTTGATAGAGGAAAGGCGTATTCAGTAAAGATTTTTGTTCCAGTGTTCTGAATACATCACTCAGGGTGGCGGTAATGGACAGTTTGTTCTGAAAAAGATCTTTCCGTGCGCCGAGGTTCATGACAAATGTAGGCGAAACCTGTCCCTGTGCCGTTTGGCGGGCAGACCGGTAATTACAACTGAACTGAAACATCGTAGTAGGTGTAACCGTGTAAGTGGTATTGAAGTTCATATTCATGGATACGATCGACTTCTTTGCACCCAGACCCGTTGCAGATGCATCGATCGTATTGTAAAATACGTTGGAGCTGAGGTTGGCTGACAGGGTTTTGGAAGGTTTGGCAGATACCACCAGTTCAAATCCTGCCGACTGATCGCTGGAGAGGTTCTCGCGGGTAGTTAATAATACAGAATCTTTAAAAGGTCGTGTAACCGTAGTAAAGCCATTGTATTTAGAGCGGTAATAAATACTGGGCACAATGGTAAATACCCGGTTCTTCCACTGGTAGCCAAATTCAAGGGAATGAATAAACTCGGGTAACAGTTGCGAATTCCCGGCTGTTAAATTCAGCGGGTCTATATATTCAGGAAAAGGATTCAGGTCATCTCCTTCGGGCCGGTTGGCACGGCGACTGTAGTTCAGCTGCAGTTCGCCATGGGGTAATGTATACGCCAGGTGTAAAGTGGGATACAGTTGAAAATAACGGTTGTTCAGCAGAGAATCCCGCGTTAGCAGATTGATCTTCATATACGCCTGCTCTGCCCTGAGCCCCAATGAGAAACTGAATGCTTCATAACTTTTCTGGTACGTAGCGTATAAAGCATGCAACGAGAAATTATAGAGAAAGCGATTAGACGTAAGTGCATTCCGTAACATCTTATTCTGTACGCTGTCAAAATTCTCTACATAAAAATCAATATCCTGTTGTACAAAAGAACCCGCATACCCCATTTCTATTTTGGCCGATCCGGATAGGGGATTCACATAGTCGAGCGTGAGCTGCTGGTTCTTTTCGATCTGCGTTACCCAGTTATTATCAGGTATCGGTTTGCTGGCAGGATAGATGTATTGATTGGTGTAATAATTCTTTTCATCCTCACTCTGCGAAGAGGCAGTGGCTTCCAGTCTTAGTTCAGTACCTTCTTTTTTAAAATTATGCTGCCAGAACAGCGTGGCGTCTTTTTCAATTTCAAAAGCAGGTGCATACCGTAACCGGTTGATCTGCGCAGTAAGCGCCCGGTTCTTATCATAGAAATAGCGACTTTGGATATTATTCCGTACAAGATCTGTACGAAGTATACTACCTGAAATACCCAAACTGTTCTGTGCATCCAGCGTATACTCCACTCCTGCCCTGAACAGATTACCCAATGGTCTTGCTTTTGAGCGGGCATTTTCTGTATAGTAGCCAGCTACACCTGCATTGGCATCCAATAACCGGCGGTCAATACTGCCATAACGGTTTCTTTCATCCTGGCGGATACTGTAAGTGGCAAAACTATTCCATTGGGCTGTTTTCAGATTCAGCGTAAGGCTGCTGTTGGCCCGGGCAAGATTGCCGATATTACCTGTCAGGTTTCCGTTAAAACCTGCTTTGGTGTTTTTTTTCAACACGATATTAATGATACCCGATGTACCATCCGGCCTGAAACGGGCCGAGGGATTGGTGATCACTTCTATTCGTTCAATCGTATTGGCAGGGATCTGCTGCAGCACTTCTGCCCTGTTCTTGCCCATCAGTGGCGAGGGACGACCATTGATCAGTACCATTACTTCTTCTGAACCCCGCAAACTGATATTTCCTTCAATATCTACTTCCACAGAAGGCACATTCTTAAGGATATCGCTGACAGAACCGGATTGCGCCATGATATCCTGTCCTACATTATACACTTTCCGATCAATAGAGGTATTCAGCATGGCTTTCTTAGCTGTTACGCTTACCGCTGTCAGTTCATGCGAAGCCAGTTCGAGCAGAATGTTTCCCAGTGACTGCAAACGGGTTTCGGCAGATACATATAGCGGGGTTTCTTTCACTACCATGCCTACATAATTGATCCGTATCAGGTAATTGCCCGGCACAACACTATCGATCAGAAATTTTCCTTTCCGGTCGGAGAGAACTGTTTTGTAAATGGTACTATCTGTTTGCCGCAGCAGCTGGATAGCTGCCAATTCTACCGGTTTGGCAGAGATATTATCCAACACGGTTCCGGTTATGGTAATGGGGGAAGACTTCTGCTGACCCGTAGCCGCAAAAACCGTAACCATCAACATAACCAGTAGCAGTGTAATAAATTTTTGCATAAACATGATTCCTCCCCAAACAGAAAGAAAGTAAAGATATCTGTAAACGATACAGCAGGAGATAGATTTCGGTCTATTTGTAATAGATAGCGGTGAGCAGCTGTTAGGGAAAAGGACTTGCTATCCAGTAGAAAGGAACAATTTTTGAGGGAGACAGGATGGTCATGAGGTAAAAGCTAAACAGATTCAAACCAAACCCTTCTTTTTTTGTTTAAGGTTGCATAACATCAGAATTTTATACCCTAAACAGATCGGTTATGTTACCAGGAAGCGTGTTAAAACGTTTATCATTACTCATAAGCTGCAGTTTTGTAGCCCTGATCACCCTTGCCCAGAACAATGGCCGGATCTCCGGTACGGTACTGGATAAAACCACCCAAAAAGCCATTGCCAATGCCACGGTACGGGTAAAAGGGAGTACCAAAGCGGCTATTACCGATACCAATGGCGTGTTCCGTATTACCGATATTCCGGTGAAGACCTATTCGGTTGAAGTTAGCCTTACGGGATACCAGACAACTACTTTATACAATATCATCCTGAACGCAGGTAATGAGTACACGGTAACGATAGAAATGGAGCCGCAGGTAAGCGAACTCACAGCCGTAGTGGTCAGCAATAACCGCCGTACCGCCAAAGCAGCCACACTCGAGAGTCCCCTGAGTGTGCAACGCTTAACACTGGAAGAGATCCGCAGTAACCCCGGTGGCAACTTCGACATCAGCAAAGCCATACAGGCATTACCCGGCGTGGGCGGTGGTGCCGAAGGAGGTAGTTTCCGCAACGATATCATCATCCGCGGCGGGGCCCCCAATGAAAACGTGTATTACTTGGATGGGATCGAGATCCCGGTGCTGAACCACTTCCAGACACAGGGCAGCTCCGGCGGACCCCAGGGCATGCTCAATATTTCTTTTATTGAAGATGTAAAACTGAGTTCTTCTGCTTTTGATGCGCGGTACGATAACGCGTTGAGCTCCGTATTCCAATTCAAACAGCGCAACGGTAATGCCAACAAGTTCCAGGGCAATGCTCGCATCAGCGCCACCGATGTATCGGCTACTTTGGAAGGACCGATGTCGAAAGATAAAAAAACCACTTTTCTCGCTTCTGCGCGTCGTTCGTATCTGCAGTTACTGTTCTCTGCCATCGACCTGCCCATCCGCCCCAATTACTGGGATTTTCAGACCAAGAT
>CALRQQ020000441.1:0-3631 GCA_943370345.1 Chitinophaga pinensis | reverse complement strand
GGTGATAAAGCGCTCCACGATCACACTGCGGCTGTAATGTTTGGCCGCTTCGAAGGCTTTGATGGCCTGTTCGCGGTTGGTGATGTTGGTGGTATTACCTTTTCCATGGTTGCCATCAATGGGTTTTATCACCAATGGATAACCGAATTTTTCAATGGCGGCATCCAGTCCTTCTTCAGTCCTAACCACGGTGCCCCTGGGTACCGGGATCTCGGCTGCTTCCAGCAACATTTTCGTTTCTTCCTTATCACAGGCGATATCCACCGCGATATTGGAGGTGGTGGAAGCGATCGTGGCACGGATCCGTTTTTGATTTACGCTATAACCCAGTTGGACCAGGCTTTGTTTATTGAGGCGGATATAAGGTATGCCTCTTTTGGCGGCTTCTTCCACGATACAGCCGGTGGACGGCCCCAGCCGGGTATCCTCCCGGATTTCCCGCATCTGCTGGATATCATCAGCCAGGTCGTATGCTGTTCCATCAATCAGCGCCTGAGCAATACGAACTGCAGCTTTGGCGGCATATACACCGGCATCTTCTTCCATATAACTGAATACGACATAATAGATGCCTTCCTTTTCGCCTTCGGGTGTCCGTGTACGGCCAAAGCCGGTATCCATACCTGCCAGTGTTTGTATCTCCAGTGCGATATGTTCCACCACATGCCCCATCCAGGTGCCTTCGTCCACCCGTTGAAAAAAGCCGCCGGGCGTGCCGACACTGCAACGGTGCTCATACAGACTGGGCAATAATTTCTCCAGTCGTTCCCGGAAGCCCGGGATCTTATTGGTCGGCATATTCTCTTTTTCCTCGAGGTCCAGTTTCATCTGGATCAGCTTGGTGCGTCGTACACTCCAGTAATTGGGGCCTCTCAGAACTTTAATTTCAAGTATTCTCATATTCAGTATGGTTGAACAGTCAATTTAAGTGATTTTGACTAGGTGACCAACCCTTGTTCTGTGCCCTGCTTTTTCAGTACATTTAGGAACCTAAACTCAACTACATGTCGCTCAATAGCCGTCGTCGTTTTTTGCAGCGTGCCGGAGTATTTTCTGCCACGGCCTTTCTGACCTCATTGGCAAAACCAGCCTGGAGCCGCAACCTGGAACAGGCACTGCATGAATCTGCCGGTATTTCACCGGAGGATCTGGCTTCGGATGAGGATTTCTGGTATTATATCCAGCAATCATTTACCGTTTCTCCCTCACTGATCAACCTGAACAATGGTGGTGTATCCCCGGCTCCAAAAACAGTGCAGGATGCCATGAAACGGTATTATGATCTCAGTAATGAAGCCCCGAGTTACTACATGTGGCGAATACTGGATCAGGGCAGGGAACCTTTGCGCAGGAATCTGGCGCGCCTGGCCGGTTGTTCACCCGAAGAAATAGCGATCAACCGCAACTCTTCTGAAGGACTGGAAACCGTGATCTTCGGATTGCAGCTCAAAGCCGGAGATGAAGTGGTGGCCGCTAAACAGGATTATCCCAATATGGTCAATGCCTATAAGCAACGTGAATTACGGGACGGGATCAAGATGGTCTGGATCAACCTTGAATTGCCGAGTGAGGATGAAAATTATCTGGTGAGCCAGTATGTAAGCGCCTTTACGCCTAGAACGAAAGTGGTGCATATCACCCATATCATCAACTGGAACGGGCAGATCTTACCGGTAAAGAAAATTGCACAGGAAGCGCACAAGCGCGGAATTGAAGTCGTAGTGGATGGTGCACATAGTTTCGCGCATTTCGACTTCAAAGTGCCGGACCTGGATGCGGATTATTATGCCGGCAGTCTGCACAAATGGCTCTATGCGCCGATCGGCAGCGGGGTTTTGTATGTACGGAAAGAGAAAATCAAAAACATCTATCCGATGTTTGCCGTGGAGAATCCGCTGCAGGAAAATATCCGGAAGTTTGAAGCCCTGGGTACCCGACCCTTCTTTATCGAACAGGCGATTGGTAAAGCCATCGAGTTCCATGAAATGATCGGGGCTGAACGGAAAGAGAAGCGGCTGCACTATCTGAAGAATTACTGGATGGAAAAAGTAAAAAGCCTTCCCGGGGTAAAGCTCAATACCTCTCTTGACCCTAAATGGGGCTGTGCCATTGGCAATGTGGGTATTGAAGGAAGAAAGCCCGGGGAACTGGATAGTTTTCTGCTGGATAAATACAAAGTACATACTGTTGCGATCGAGTGGGAAAATATCAAAGGAGTCAGGGTAACCCCGAATGTGTATACCACCACAAAGCAACTGGATGTGCTGGTGGAAGGGATTACGACATTTGTAAATAATGCAAAACAGGCCTGAGTCCTGTGTCCGTGACCCAAACAAAGAACGTTAAGTAACGTTGCTACTCTTTTTTAGTCACCGTTACACTATAAAACGTCTAAACAACAAACAGCTAAACCCTACAACCACCCACCTATTGTCTCCACTCACCAACCGAAAAATCACGCTGCTTCAGGCTACTTCCATCAACATGATCGATATGGTGGGCATCGGCCCTTTCGTGGTCATGCCTTTTGTAGTCGCACAATTCAATACCGGTTTATTTATCTGGGCCTGGGTATTCGGGGCCCTTACGGCTTTTGCCGATGCGATGATCTGGAGTGAACTGGGCGCAAAGTATCCTTTAGCAGGAGGTACCTATAATTTTCACCGTATCGCATACGGGGAAAAAGGGGGGAAGCTGATGAGTTTTCTCTTCGTTTGGCAAACGGCAGTGCAGGCTCCGTTGGTCGTGGCATCAGCCGCGATCGGTTTTGCCCAATACCTGACCTATATTGTTCCGCTTGAGGTCTGGCAACAGAAGGTCGTATCCGGTGGATTGGTGATCCTGGTGTTTATTTTGCTTTACCGTAAGATCGAGACGATCGGTAAGATCTCGGTGATCATGGGCAGCATTGTCGTACTCACCATTGCCTGGATCATCATCAGCGGACTCCTCGCACAACATCAACCCGTAAAGATCCTGCCGGCGCAGGGGGAGTCGTTCTTTACACTTGCCTTCTGGGCGGCGGTGGGGCAGGCTTCTGTGAAAACCGTCTATTCCTATCTGGGTTATTATAATGTCTGCCACCTGGGTGGTGAAATAAAGAACCCCGGTGTGAATATTCCCCGGAGTATTTTTATTTCCATCTTTGGCATTTCTGTATTGTATCTACTGATGAACATCAGTGTAATGGGGGTGATGCCCTGGCAGTCGGTCCGGGCGGATGACAAATACCTGGTCAGTTCTTTTATGCAACTTATTTACGGACACCAGGCAGGCGTGATCGTTACTGTGTTGATCCTCTGTATTGCATTTTCTTCTTTGTTTGCCGTGGTGCTGGGTTATTCCAGGGTACCTTATGCGGCGGCGGCAGATGGCAACTTCTTTTCGGTATTTGCCAAACTTCATCCAACCAAGCAGTTTCCCTATGTTTCACTGGCAGTGCTCTGCGGACTGGGTTTTATTTTTAGTTTATTGTTCCGCTTATCCGATGTGATCAGTTCGATCCTTGCTATGCGAATCCTGGTACAGTTTATCGGTCAGGGTGTGGGAGTGGTGTTGCTGCGTAAAAAGAAGGGCCATGAAGAACGTCCGTTCAGTATGTGGCTATACCCTCTTCCCGTTTTACTATCTG
>CALRQQ020000440.1:0-3635 GCA_943370345.1 Chitinophaga pinensis | reverse complement strand
TGCCACGCAACTGTCCGTCAAAGAAAAGGGAAATGCGCTGACTGGTTGCAGAGATATACTCCCATTGCACCTGCACCGAATGCCACAGCCCGTCTTCCACATTTGTGCAGAGGTTATTCAGGCAAACCGGAGAGGTCTGCGCATCCATGATCAGGCCGGCATTGGTCATCAATCCATTGGCATAGATCCCGGTATGGTCTGCATTGATGTCGTTTGGGAGGCCATTTGGATAGGTATCAAAATCGATGATCAGAGAGTTAGGTATCCCTTGCACCCCGAGTCCGCCGCCCTGGGTAAGGGTCGGATGACAGGACCTTGATAACATAAAAGCCATTCCATCTGCACCGTTATCATCTTTTGTACCAAAATTCAACTCATAATTGATCGTAAAATTTGTGGTCAGATCCACACTGTAATAGTTTGTCACCATACCCACCTGACTGATTGCATCATTGGTTATGCGATACAATCCTGCTCCGGTTTGCAGGGCTGTACCCTGAACACGGAATTGCTGTGCCTCTGCGACGGCACTTACAATAAAAAGAAAGACAATAAAGAGTTGTTTGAGTAGACCCATCCTGTCGGGTGAAAATACAAAACCTGCCCGAAAAATTCATCATTGATAATCCCGGCCGCCTTTCCAATCCCGGCCCCGGAACCGGGCAATATAATAACCGATCAGCATGAGGGTCAGCCCTGTGATGCCCACCATCAATTGCAGATTGATCGTACCAGGATCCTTAAACTGAAAAAATAGTACAGTGATTTCAACGATGAAGAGAATAATCAGAATAATCAGTATACGGGAATAGCCGGAGGTGTACCGTTTCATTGCGTTGGTTTTAGGTGTTGTCAAGTACTGAATGTTCAGAATCTTATTGGTCTTCAGCGGCTATTGAATTGTGGAAGCAATCATTCAGCTTATTGCGCTAAATAAGAAAAGACAGGATATATTTCCTTGTTTTGTTTAGCATAACATGATTGTCAGTTAAACGACGATGAGGGGAAACACTTAAAAAAAAGCTGGATGCGAGTGGTATAAACGAAAAAGCCATCAGTGGTGACTGATGGCTTTTTGGGGTGGAGGCGACCGGACTCGAACCGGTGTCCAAACATATTCTCCAAAAGCTTTCTACATGTTTATTTCATTTTGAATTGTCGGGTATAAACTGGGAATGAACAACCGATTTATACCGTAGCTGGATGGTCTTAAGCAACCGGCACAGCCTGGGGTTGCAGCAACCTGTTTTGTTTTTGAGTCGGCGGCGGGGCGTGGTAACAGATCAACCGGCCCGGCGGCCCAAATGACTACTTAATCACTGATTAGGCAGCCATGGCATACTGTGTATTGCCATTTGAGTTTTTCGTATTCAGATTAAACTGCTAATTACGCAACGCAGTACATGCTTACACTTCCAAAGAGCTACGCTGTCAATACCAAGCGCCCCCTTTACGGGAAAGTAAAGTTAGCTGTTTTACGTGGATTTCTAAGGTCTCCATTCAAAGTAGATTTGTTAAAGTCGGGAGTTAGTAGTCGGGAGTCTGGAGTAAACAGCCGGCAATGCTTACAACTATAAGCAGAAAAATATATCACATGAATAATACATTAAAATGTTCAATACTCTGCAACACCAATACGCTCACAACGTTCAACCACGCAACCATTCATCAGGGTAATACGGAAACAGACCGTATAGTACCCCCCACGGGGAAAATGTAGCCAGGGATTGATTCTGGCAGAAGCAAGTTGCCCGTCAACCAACCAGGTGAACTTTGCCTCTTTGGGCATATCCGAAAGCGAGGAAATCGTGAATAAAACGGAAGATTTTCCCAAAGTAATTTGACCAAATGGATCCATCTGATATTGCTTCCACGTGAAGTAAGGCTCGATTTTACAGATCATGGGACATTCCGTTTTGACCATTGCAAATGAAGAATCTGATCTGGTTATGACCCCGTCATTGTTCAGTTTAAGCAAGAAATGCTTTACCTCGTATGTGCCGCAATCAGCATAGATATGAGTCGGTGTATCGTCTGTACTTATACGACCATCGCCAAAAAGCCACAGATGACGGAAAGTACCAGAATCTACAGGTAAGGGTACGTGAAACTGAACCGTATCCTTTACCGAAGTAGCGGTAAATAGTGATGGATTTACGTAAGGCTGCTGAGCCTGTAAAAAAAACGGAATAGTTCCGATACAAAGAACAGACAATATCCTTTTCATAGATAAAAACTTAATTACTTAAGTGTTTGCATTTCAAATTTAGCCGCTTCGTTCCCGGAAAAAAATGACATTAACTCGGATCCGATTATTTTGCGATACTTTAACGCAGGAATGACAATCTGAAATGCATATTGCATCCCGCCTTAGCCATACAATTTTCTTAGTTTTACCAAATGGATAACAAAAAGCCGGAAGTTTACTATAAAGAACGTGTAATTGAACTGACCAACACGATCAGCGGGTTAAAAAAAACGGCGTTGTTGCTTTCCTGGCTCCGGTTGTTCAGTTTCCTCTCCATCATCCTGTCTGGCTGGTGGCTTTGGGCCATGGGTTTAATTCCCGTTTTCATAGGTATCAGTGTCTGCTTTCTTCTTTTTATCCTGATCGTAAAACGGGACCTGGATAATAAAACGGCTATGGAAAACAAAAGCCGTTTACTGTATATCTGCGGGAATGAACTGCTGGCGCTGGATCACCAGTATTACCAGTTCCCTGACGGAGCCGCTTTCCACGATCCGCATCATCCCTATGCCCACGACCTTGACCTTTTTGGCCATGCTTCGCTTTATCAATATATCAACCGCACGCAATCTGAACAGGCCGGTCATTTGCTGGCCAGTTGGCTACGGGAGCCTGCAACCACAGCAGTCATTCTTCAGCGACAGAAAGCCATTGAAGCCATGTCTGCCATCCCGGAATGGAACGAACAACTGCAGGCCCATGGTGCCGCTAAGAAAATTACCATAGCCGCCGGACAACAGATCGGTCAATGGATGGAAGAAAAAAATACTGTGCACGGACGGACCGGCTGGACCCTGCTCCGTTATCTATTTCCGGCAGTGAGCCTCCTGTGGCTGCTGCTGTACCTGACAGACCAACTCCCACAACCATTATTCCTGTCCGGCCTGACCATTTTACTGGCGATCACTTTTTTTATATCCAAAAAACTGATGCCGGCCTGGAACAAACTGGGAAAGATCAGTGCGGAACTGGAGAGTTTCTCAGACAGTATCCGGCATATAGAAACCGCCCGTTTCAGCGATGAACTGCTGAATATTCATAAGTGTGTCTTTAATGATCAATCAAATAAGCCTGCCTCTTATCAAATACAGTCACTGAAGAAGATCATGGACCGGCTCGATTACCGGTTGAATCCGGTGGTCTTTATTCCTCTCAGTCTATTCCTTTGCTGGGACCTGCAGCAGGTATACAGCCTGGAAAAATGGAAAGCCGCCAATAAAGCCGGGATCCAACATTGGTTCAACTCCCTTGCAGAAATGGAAGTACTGGCTTCATTGGGGCGTTTACATTTCAATCACCCGGATTGGGTATTTCCTGAACTGGAAACCCATACACTCTTTGAAGGCAACGCATTGGGTCACCCGCTGATCCCGGCCGCTAAAAGAAT
>CALRQQ020000439.1:0-3644 GCA_943370345.1 Chitinophaga pinensis | reverse complement strand
GGTCTTCCGTAGATCTCGGCCGGCAGGTTGGCTTTTTCCAGTTTCTCCCGGATCGGTTTGATGAACTCATTGATGTATTTCGTGCGCTCCTTACGGGTTTCCGCAAGTTTACGGGCGATCTCTTTATAAGTTTCCGGCTCCATATACTTCATCGCCAGATCCTCCATCTCGGTCTTGATGGTATAGAGTCCCATCCGGTGAGCCAGGGGTGCGTAGATATACACGGTTTCGGAAGAGATCTTCAATTGCTTCTCCCGTTTCATACTGTCGAGGGTGCGCATATTATGCAACCGGTCGGACAATTTGATGAGGATCACGCGCGGATCATCCGTGAGTGTAAGCAGGATCTTTTTGAAATTCTCGGCCTGCTGAGAGGCATTCACATCGATCACATTGGCGATCTTGGTGAGCCCATCCACGATCCGGGTGATCTCTTCCCCGAACTCGCGTTTAATATCTTCCAGGGTGATGTCGGTATCTTCAACAGTATCATGCAGGAGGGAACAGATCGTGGAGCGGACCCCGAGGCCGATCTCTTCGGCACAGATCTTGGCCACCGCCAACGGGTGCAGGATATAGGGTTCCCCGCTTTTACGCCGCATCGTCTTATGGGCTTCAGCTGCCATCTCAAAAGCCGTTCTGACCAGTTTCTTATCCCCGGGTTTCAGTTTGCTTTTGATCACTTTCAGGAGGGAACGGTATTCCCTCAGGATGAGTTTCTTCTCTTCCTCTTCATTCAGGTTATATTTCGGCAGCTGCGCAACGGTTTCCATCGGTCTACGAATTTAGTGAAAAAAAGGGTCCGGAAAACCGGACCCTCATGAACTTACTAACCGCTAATCTTATCTCCCGCTCTTACTTCAGGAAATCGTACCGCAGCATGATCTCATGGGCATTGGCCCCTTTGTCGTATACACTCAGCGGGCTGTTATAAATATCGAAGCAATAACCAATGTTGAACTTTTTCTGGAGTTTCACCCCGGCAGAGAGCATCCAGCTCTGGCGGGCCCGCATGGCGAGTCCCCACCAGAACACATCGTTGTGTTCAATGCGGGCGCCGGCCTGGAACTCTGTGGGAGCATTGGGCAGATAGATCATCAGGAAATTGGGAATGATCCGTGTCACCCCGTCCACATTCCAGTTGTATTGCCCGTGCAGGTAAAAATGGCGGTAAAGCCTGGCTTCTTCGTTACGGGTCAGATTGCCGGTATAAACATCCAGTTTGGATTGTACCAGTTGACTAACGGAAAGGCCTACCTGAAATTTACGACTGGTATAGGCCAGTCCCAGTCCGGCATCCCCTTTGATCCGGTTTTCCGCCGTACCCATGACCGGGTCATTCCCCAGGGATTCCTGGATCTTGGCTTTATCAATGGAGAACTGCTGAAAGCGGGCTTCCAGTCCAACGGAAAAACTGGCATCATTCCTCAGCGGAATATGGTAGGCATAGGCGGTCTGTAATCCGGTACGTCGGGTAGGTCCTGTCACATCGCTGTAGAGATATCCGCCAATACCGATCTTAGCCTGTTGTAAAAAACCGGAACCGAATAATAAAGTGGTTTTAGGTCCGCCGTCGATACCATCCCACATGGAACGGTAGGAAGCCCCTACACTACCGCTTTTGCGCACACCAGCGGTAGCCGGGTTGAACAAATGACCATGCTGATCATATAAGGAGGCGGTCATCAGCTGCTGGGCCGACCCGGCGGCACCGGCAGCGATCAGGAAACAAAATATTAAAATTCTTTTCATAAAATTTCAGTTGAAGGATTAACGCAGAATGGTCACATTGCCTTTCAGGTATTCGGTTCTTCCGTTTAAAAGTGTATAGGTGATCACATAGTAATACGTACCGTCGGGCAAGGGTTTGCCTTCATAGGTTCCTTCCCAGGTATTCTTATAATCTCCGGACTCAAACACTTTTGCCCCATAACGGTTGAACACCTGTGCTTTGGCCCTGGTCAGACAGTTGCCATTGGTGATCAGCCACCGGTCATTGATCCCATCGCCATTCGGTGTAAAGGCATTCATGGGTTTGATACAATAGGGGATCACAGTAATGGTCATATCATCTGTGGCAATACAACCCAGCGGGGTGGTGACCTGCAGACTGTAAGTGGTGGTTACGGCCGGTGTGGCTTTAGGGGCCAGTACCGAAGCGGAACTCAGTCCGGCGGACGGGGTCCACACATACGAACCATTGGAGCCTGTGGCCTGCAGCTGATAGCTATCGCCTGCAATGATGATCGCATCTGCTCCTGCATTGGCCGTAGCACCGGGAACGACGGTTACAGTCAAGGAACCTTGTTTGGTACAGGTACCCAGTGTACCCGTTACAGTATAGGTGGTTGTGCTTTGCGGCGTGAAAGTCGGATTGGCGATCGTGGCATTACTTACACCGGCTGTCGGGCTCCAGGCATAGGATGCTGCATTTCCGGTTACCGCGGGGGTAAAGGACGCACCGAAGCAAATAGTGCCGCCATTCCCTGCGGAAAGGGTCAGGTTATTGTTCAGTACAATCGTAGCCGATTGAGCGGCAGAGGCACAGGTGGAGCCGGCATTCCTGACTCTGAGGGTATAGGCACCCGGTGCCAGGTTACTGAAAGTGCCCGTAGCCTGGTAAGTACTGCCGTTATTGATACTGTATTCTTTGGCAGCTGTGCCACCTCCACTTGCCGTAATGGTGATACTGCCGGTAGTGGTACAGGTGGCGTCGGTCTTGGTAAAGCTCAGTGTGGGGGCCAGTTCCCGTTTCACATAAACGGTATCAGAGAACACCACATCATTGGCGGTATTGTTACACTGTCCATAGGTCACGCGTACTTCATACGCGATGCTGTCGGCAACCGGACACACGTTGGGAAAATTCAGGTTGAGGATACCGGGAGAAACAGTGCTGGTATCCGCATTACCCACTACGGTACCGTTGACCAGTATCTGGGCTGATTTTAAACGGGAGGTTCCGCCACTGGGCGTAAAGCGCCAGCAGGAATCCATACCGGCAGTTCCCCATTGGGTAGCATTTTTACCAAAGGGGGCAACCGCAGCTGTACGGGTCTGGTCCTGCATCCCCAGGATGGTCAAGCCGTTATTCCAGCCGGTGCAGACCGGCTTATCCTTAATGTAGACTTCCACGATCCCGGTACTCTCGTACATCACCAGCATATGGGTGGCAATATTGCCGCCACAGGCAGAACCGAAATAGGGCACTTCGTTATAGCTGACAATAAAACGTCTCTTGGGGGCTGTTCCTTCGATCCGGTATTCGATACGCTTGTTGGCCGAGGGTTCATCAATATCAATATCATGATAGGGGCCAAAGATCATGGACGGAGCATACGTGGTACGCGGGATCGAGCCGGTCGTGGTACTGATCGAGTAGCCGCTGTTTGAGGATGCACGGGTGGTATCAAAAGTGATCGCAGAGTTGGTCCCGATCAGCAAGGTGGGATATGTGATCCCATAGTAGCAAAAGGGGAAAGTAATTGGCACTTTGGAAGTCCACTGATCATCGTAAAACGACCCGTTGATCAGGGTGCGCACATCAATTCCGCCGGGGGTGACATAGGCAAATGGAACATAGGCGGGCCTTGTGATCACGTAATCATTGGTCTGCTTGATGTGGGGAACCTGTGCACTGATAG
>CALRQQ020000438.1:0-3646 GCA_943370345.1 Chitinophaga pinensis | reverse complement strand
ATGCGGGAAGGGGATACTCACCTGCTGGATGACTATGCAACCACCAACTTTGACGAGTTCTGGGCGGTTTGTATCGAAACTTTTTTTGAAAACCCGGTGGCCCTCAGGGATGAAGAGCCCGGTTTGTACCAGGCCATCTGCGACCTGCTCAATCAGGACCCTACCCGTACGGATAAAGTGATCGATAAAAAACTGGCGGGAATAAATGTCAGCTGACTATAGTGTAGTTGTCTTATGATCCCTGATCTCCCGGGGACGCTGCACGGCGTAATAATATAACAAAATGGCGGCACCGATCAGGAAGGGGATCAGGGCCATATGTTTTCCGGTCCATGTCCCCCAAACGATCATCTCATCAAATTGAAAAAATTCGCTGATCATCCAGTAACCATTGGCCGTGATCCAGAAAGCAATGGCCAGGTTGTGGGCCAGTTCTGATTTTAACTGACGGGTACGCCAGGCGATCACGATAGCAATGGAAAGTGTGGGGATAAACATTGCCAGTCCCAGTTCGCGCCAGATCATACACCAGCTGATATCTTTGACCAGCCAGAAAACAATATGCATATTTTCCATCCGCCGATACTTGGCCGGGATACTGTAAACCGCTTCGTTGTTTTGGTTCATCCTTCAAAAATTAAAGCAAGGAAGTTAAGAAATGTTCCGGGAAAGTACACGGGCAAATCGTTTCACATCGCCTTCCGGATCCAGGGCTTCACCATGAACTAAGTGTTGTACGAGTTGATCCGCAAAATAAGGGGCCAAGGAACAACCCTTGGTGCCCATACCATTCAATATCCCGATTGTGGAATGTACCGGATGTAAACCGACAAAGGGACGGCGTTCCAGCGTAGCCGGACGTACACTGGCAATATGATCGGTGATGGTGTAGGGAAGCTTTACCCATTGCTGTAGTAACTGTTCGGCTTTTGTTCTGAACGAGGTCGAAGGAAGCTCATCCGTAAACTCCCATTCATAAGCGGAGCCCAGCCACCACTGATCCGGTTGAACCATGGGTACCAGCATCATCCCTTTTTTATAAATGCGGTCCCTGGCTAAGCCTGGAATTTTTACAAATAAGGCTTCTCCTTTATTCGGGGCAAAGGGGAGTAGTTCAAACCAGGGATTTTGTGCACAGGCGGCCCCGTCGCAGAAAATGATCTTCCTGGCCGTAATTTCTTTATACCGGATTTGATCCTTTTCAATGATTAGCTGGCTGGTCTCCAGTTTTTCTTCCAGCAGTAACCCGTCATTCAAGAGCTTTTGACGCCAGGCCGGAATGATGGTTTCGAGATGAGCGGTATAGACCGGTTTTATTTCGCCGCAACCAAACTCATAATTAAAATCCGCACGAAACCGGTTTGGTTCATCTGGAATGGAAACATAATCTCCTTTTTCCTCCACCCGTTTGATAAAGCTTTCCCGCATCTGTGGGCTGGGGAAGAAGTCGATCACATTTTTTTGAGCGATTGCATTTATGCCCAGTTCATCCCCTAATCGTGTATAATGTTCCCAGACATAGGGCAATAATAATTCGATCATCCAGGTGCTCACATGTCTTCGACCGGTTACGGGATTGATGATGCCGGCGGCGAGACGGGAAGGGGCATTGGGGCGTTTATCATCCATCACCAGGAAGGACTTATTTTCCTTTTGCAGGAAATAAGATAACCAGGTGCCGGAGATACCCTGGCCGATGAGGAGATAATCGGTCTTCATTTCGCAAATGTAACTTACTACAGGGGATCAGGCTAATTCTTCCAGGCTAAACGAAGAATTGCCCATCAGTTGTACCTCATGAAAATTGTCCACGGGCCAGCCATGAAGTAATGAGAGCAGTACTTTGAGCAGGTAACCATGGGAGACCAGTACCACGGTTTCTCCCGGGTGTTTGTCCCTGATCATTGTTAAGAAATCAGTAAGTCTGTTTGCCATAGATTCGGCGGTCTCCATGCCTTCATATACATCGGCTTCTGCATAAGGAACGGGGTAGGGGTTGCCTTGCAGGATACCGAGATGACGTTCCATCAACCGGTCTTCGAGTATCAGCGGTACAGTGGGGTGGTATTGATGAATCACGACTGCTGTTTGCCAGGCACGGGCCAGCGGACTGGAATAGATACAGGTAAATTGCTGTTCCTTTAGTTGCAGGGCGAGTGCTTCATTGTCACGTAAGCCTTGTTCAGACAACGTGCCATCTGTTTGCCCCTGGGCAATATTGGCGGCGTTTTCGAGGGTGTTGCCGTGGCGAATGATCAGGAGCTGCATGGAGTTGACGGGTTAGTAAGTTGACAAGTTGACAAGTTGATAAGGTTTGGGCAGTACCGATTTTGTCGTTACTGCCCTGAACCAAACAGTAAATGCATTACTCCACCCTTAATCTGATTCCCTCTGAATGTGCACTGAACTCCGGCGCGTACATGCACTGGATGCTGGTGATGCCATTGCTGAATTCACCGGCATGGGTGGCGAACAGTTCGTATTCGAATACATAGGTTCCTTTCCGCAGGTAGCTGAAGAAGAAATTGGTACTCGCGTCTTTGGTGCTTTCGTAATAGCCTAATCCGCCCTGCCATTTGTAACTGCTCAGTACATTCACCGGTTCTAGGGAGGAGGCCCGCATATCTTTCATGTGTACATATTCCATATCCCGGTCCACCCGCAGTTCTACGCGGACTTTGATCTTATCACCCACTTTGATCGCGTCGCCTTCATTCACCGGGGTAAGTACCGGACCACGGTCACTGTTGGTCTGGATGAATAATTGCTTTGACAGTTTGAGTGGTGTTTCAGCGGTAGTGATCTTGTCGAGGTCTTCGAAGTATTGCCAGTAGACGGAGCCCCATGAAGTTGACGGGTTAACAGGTTGAGCAGTTGACAGGGTAGTAACCTTTACGGTAATGGTTCCCATCTCGGGATTCACCTTTTCTGCCGGAATGGTTGATTTGATATAACCGGTACCCGCTTCACCTCCTTCATCAATGGAACTGATTGTGACGTTTCCTGATTTAATCTCCACTACCGGTACTTCGCTGAGCCAGTTACTGCCTTGCATCAGTAAGGCATAACAGGCTTCGGCTGTGGCCTTGGTGGTCTTCCAGTTATTGGTTTGTTTGTTTTTAAGCAACCAGGTTTTCAGTTCATCTACGGTCGTATTATCCTTGCCGGCTTCTGCAAAGGCTTCAATCAGCAGGGACTGAGTTTCAATCGGCATTTCGTACCAGAACCAGCCATAGCGCTGGTCTTTCCAGTAACGCCCTAGTTCTTCGTGGTTGAGGGATGTTTCTTTCAGTGATTTTAAAATGGCCGCAGGTGTTTTAGTATCACCGGTACGATTCAGGGCCAGGACGATCATACCCTGCATGTATTTGCTTTGTTTAACCCAGTTCACTGCCAGTTTGCCCCTATAGAAATCATAGGCGGTCTTTGACGCTTTGGCGATCTCGTATTCGGGGAAGAAACTGCGCATGTAGAGATACTGGATATCTGTGTAACCCGGTGAATAGGTCTTCAGATTGACTTTACTCTTAATCAGTGCATCATAATCCTCTTTGATCTTTTTATCGAGGTAAGGTATTGCGAGTGAGAGGATCGATTTAAGATAACCTTCCTGTCCGGGGGCAATACCTTTCAGTTTTTTGAGATG
>CALRQQ020000437.1:0-3661 GCA_943370345.1 Chitinophaga pinensis | reverse complement strand
TTTGCAAAAACAGAACATGCAGGTCATTGCCGCGAATTTCGGGTATACCAATTCAGACAATGCGAAGAACCAGAAGTACAAGTGCCTGATGCGGTTAAAAAAGATATTTTTTAGTCATTATAAAAACGAGAACGGAAATGGGTGACATTAAAGTACTTGAGGCGGTGGAACGCTATATCCGTGGGGAGATGAATCCTGACGAACGTTTGCATTTTGAAAATCTCAGAAAATCAAACGGGGAAATTGATGAGCTGGTGGTGGAACACACATTGTTCCTTCAGCAGATGAACCGGTTTGGCGAATGGAAAAAATTCCGGACCACACTGCATGATGTACATACCGACCTCGCTGAACAAGGAAAGATCAACTCAGCCCGCCTGACCGGCAAGGCCAAAGTGGTTTATCTCTGGAAAAGATACAAACGGGTGGCTGCTATTGCTGCCTCCATTGCGGGTATCACTACCCTTACGATCAGTGCTTTGGTATGGTCTATCTCACCATCTGCACCCAAATCAGAATTTGAAGAGCTCAGTAATAAGTATGACAACCTGAATGCCCGGAACCAACAACTTGTACAGGATGTTGCCAATATCAAGAAAAGCAACACCAATACAGTGAAACCCACCGCCCCTTATACCATGGGTGGTACCGGCTTTATCATTGACGCAAAAGGCTACCTGGCTACCAACGCCCACGTGGTGAACGGCGCCAAGAATATTACTGTACATAATAATAAAGGGGACTTTAATGCCCGTGTGGTGTTCATTGACCTCAAGAAAGATATTGCGATCCTCAAGATCGAAGATGAAAGCTTCAAACCTTTCAACTCCGTTCCCTACTCCATCAGCCGCAGTTCCGGACAACTGGCTGAACCGATCTTCACCCTCGGTTATCCCAGGAATGATGCAGTGGTATACGGACAAGGCTACCTGAGTTCCAAGACCGGTTTCAACGGAGATACACTCAGCTGCCAGATCGAAATTGCCGCCAACCGCGGTAACAGCGGAAGCCCGATCCTGAATAACAGTGGAGAAGTGATCGGTATACTGAATGGCCGCCAGACCGATCTTAAAGGATTTGTATTCGCTATCCAGGGCAAACATATTTTCAACGCCATGGATGAACTGAAAAAAGATAGCAGTTATCAGAAAGTAAAAGTATCCTCACGCTCTTCCATCGCCGGTCTCGACCGCACACAGCAAGTGAAGAAAATGGAGGATTATATTTTCATGGTGAATGTGAACTAAACGGATTACCCCTATAGAAAAAAAGAAGCTGTACCATCTGGTACAGCTTCTTTCGTTATAAACCCTTTGTATATTACCACAATTTTGATGGGTATTCCCCCTTCTCAATCAATGTATTCAGACTGTTTTGCACAAAAGGGGCATCCTCCTTATATGTTACGCCAAACCAATTGGATGTAGTCGGGATGATCTCCACTTTCCCACCCTCCTTGATAAACTGATCCGCCACAATGGGAATAAAGAATTCAGATTTCAGTTCCTGTCCGGACGCATGCAAAAACTCAATGAACAACTTCTGTGTATAGGCAAAGAAAGATGGATCGAAGCACCAGAAATTCATGGACACCCTGGTTTCCAGGGACAGTTCTTTCGGCTCCAGCCCGTCATCACACAGGATCTTTCCGTCCTTCCTCGCAATATTGATCCGCTCCGTAACAGTGGCCAGATTGCCCTCCGCATCCAGTCCGCATACCCCGCGGTTCACCGTACCATGATCCGATAACGTACGGACCAGGTCATATCCAACGATCGCATATACATTTTCGTTACAACCATTATTCAGGAAAGCAGCGGCATTTTCAAAAGCATTACTCCCGTAAAAATCATCCGCGTTGATCACGGCAAAGGGCTCTTTCACCACCTCTTTGGCACACAGTACTGCATGGGCCGTTCCCCAGGGTTTGGTCCGGTCAGCCGCCGGCTTATACCCTTCTGTATAATAATCCATCTCCTGGAATACATATTCGGTTTGTATTTTCCCCTTTAACTTCGGTTCAAATATGTTCTTGAAATTATCGGCAAATTCTTCCCGGATGATAAAGACCACTTTGCCAAAACCGGCACGGATCGCGTCATAAATAGAATAATCCATAATGGTTTCGCCATTCGGACCAAAGCCCTGCACCTGTTTCATACTTCCGTAACGGGAAGCCATACCGGCCGCAAGGATCACTAATGTAGGTTTCATAATGATGATGGTTTTGCCGTGCGAAATTAATCTAATTTAGCAAAGAGTTTATTAAAGATGCAGGATATAAATCCACATACTATACGTATTGAACCTTACGCATCTGTTGTAATGAGCGAAAAAGGACTGTTCGCCGAAGTACTCCGGCTTGATCTGCTGCATCCCTTGGTCTCTGGTAATAAATGGTACAAACTCCGATACTATCTTGAAGAAGCCCGGAATCAAAACAAAGACAGGCTGGTCACTTTTGGAGGTGCCTGGTCCAATCATATTCTAGCCACGGCGGCGGCTGGCAAACTATACGGTTTCAAGACAACCGGCATCATACGGGGAGAAAAGCCGGCCAACCTTTCCGACAGCCTCCAACAGGCCGCCGAATTGGGAATGGAGCTGATCTATCTTTCCCGGGAGGACTACCGGCTTAAAGCAGTACCGGAAAATATAGACCTGGCTGCATCGCAGCTCATCCCGGAAGGAGGATTTGGACATACTGGTGCCCGTGGGGCGTCGACCATCACCGACCACACAGACACTGAAGCGTACACGCATATATGTTGTGCTGTGGGAAGTGGTACGATGATGGCAGGCCTGATGAATGCCGTTAAAGGCAGCACAATCATTACCGGCATCAGCGCAATGAAAAACAATCATGACCTGGAAAAAGCCGTGGCTGCGTTGCTGAAAGAACCCGCCATCCCACCCGTGATTCACCATGATTATCATTTCGGAGGTTTTGCAAAACACACACCCGCCCTGCTTGATTTCATGAATGAGTTGTACCGGTCAACCGGTATTCCAACAGACATTGTGTACACCGGCAAACTGTTTTTTGCATTCCATGAACTTGCCGGGAAAAATTACTTTCCACCAGGCAGTAAAATCCTGCTGATCCACAGCGGGGGTTTACAGGGAAACCGCTCATTACCGAATGGTTCGTTAATATTTTAGAAATTCTGAAGGAGGACCCTATCTTTGTTTTAGCCGGTGAACGACCCCGGCCGCTATTCCGTTCATACAATATGAAAAAAAGGATCCTGTATTTTTTTCTCCTGACCATCTGTACCGGCAGTACCCTGTTCGCCCAGGATACCTTGCAGAAATTTTCGTTGAAGAATGTGGGCAAGAACAGGATCGTGATCAGCTGGTCCAATAATTTTCCGGATATCCGTCAGCTGAGTATTCAACGTTCATACGACAGTATCAAGGGTTACAAAACCATCATGACAATGGCAGACCCTGCAACCCCACAAAACGGTTACGTGGATACCAAAGCACCAAACGGACAGCAGTTCTACCGGTTATACATCATGCTGGAAGGCGGACGCTATCTGTTCAGCACCGCAAAAAAACCATTCAATGACACCACCTACCTCCAGCGGCTGACCATTGATACTACCGTGTTACGTAACCTCTCCCGGGACAGTCTCCTGCGTTTACGGGCTGGTCT
>CALRQQ020000436.1:0-3666 GCA_943370345.1 Chitinophaga pinensis | reverse complement strand
GCTGACTTTACGGATAAAGTACTGAAAGCCGGTTATGGTGGTATTGAAATAGACCTGCCCGCTGATAAAAAATTCAGGACAGAGCTGCTGAGTGAACTGGAGATCATTGCCGAAAAAAATCCCGGTTTTGTTTTTGCTGCTCAGCAGGTCTTACCGGCGGCCAATGAAAAAGTGTCGGATTATATCGGCCGTACCCTCGACCGTCTGCAGGATATCGCAGTGCTGCAACCTGATTTTATCAATGCCCATACCGGCAAGGATTTTTTCAGTTTTGACGACAACTGCCGGGTCATTGATGCCGTGATCAATTTCAGTCAGCATACAGGTATCCGGGTCCTGCATGAAACACACCGCGGGCGGTTTAGCTTTCACCTGGCCGGGCTATTGCCCTATCTCAAACAGTTTCCCGAAATAGAACTCACTGGTGATTTCAGTCATTTCTGTGTGGTCAGCGAAAGCCTGCTGGACGATCAGCAGGAGTTACTCGAATCTATCACTCCTTTTATTGCCCATCTGCATGCACGGATCGGATTTTCTCAGGCACCCCAGGTGAATGATCCATTTGCACCGGAATGGAACGAAACACTTGCTACTTATGTAAACTGGTGGCAACGGATACTGGACTACCGCACATCAAAAGGGGACCGCTTTTTTACCATCACTCCGGAGGCCGGACCTGCTCCGTATATGCCCGCTCTTCCGTTCACCCAACAGCCGCTTGGTGATCAGTGGGAGATCAACCGCCGGATGAAAGATTTTTTGCAGGAACGATTTAAACAGGATTGATATGAAAATGACATTTTACCGCCTGCTTTATTTCTCCCTTTTACTACTTACAGACAGCAGCCTGCAGGCGCAGGTAAATAGCGATACGCCTTTCAGAAAAATAGCAGCCCTGCCCTTTCGTTTCCGGTCACTCCCATTGTCCGCAGTCACACCACAAGGTTGGCTGAAACAGGAACTGCAAAAAAATATGAACGGCTTTACCGGTCACCTCGACAGCCTGGCACCCGACCTGTTGTTACAGGATGATATCTATGGAAAAAACCGGCTCAGCAAAAATATCAGGAACAAAAATGTGGGGGCCATATCGGATGCCGGTGAATGGCAGGCACAGTTTCTCTGGTGGAACAGCGAGACCCAGAGTAACTGGTTAGATGGATTTGTGCGGACCGCCATCCTGCTCAATGATAAAAAACAGCTGCAGAAAGCCGATCTGCTGATAACGCGTCTGCTGGGTACACAGGATAAAGACGGCTATATCGGTATTTATGATCAGGGCCTCCGTTATCATTTTGATAATGAAAATGGTGAACTCTGGTCAAAAGCCACTTTGTACCGGGTCTTACTGGGCTGGTACGAATACAAGAAGGACCCGGCAGTTTTGCTGGCTATCGAAAAAGCAGTCAAGAATGTGATCACCCATTACCCAATAAATAACTCGCATCCGTTTTATTCCACTAATCCCGATGCCGGGGGACTTACCCATGGACTGGCATTTACCGATGTACTGGAGCAGCTTTATGTACTTACTAAGAACCCGTTGTACCTGGACTATTGCCTTTTTCTGTACAAGGATTTCTCATCACAATTGCTGAATGAAGATGCACAGTTTACCAAACTACTGAATCCTTTACTCCCGTTAAAAGGACATGGCGTACATACCTATGAACATTTACGTTCGGTTACGGCTGCCTGGTATGCATCAGGCAATCCGGCTTTAAGATCCGTACTGGATCATTTTATATCAAAGATCAACCGATGTCTGACACCTTCGGGTGCGCCGGCTGGTGATGAGTTTATCGGAGGTCGTGCCGGAGATGCCACCCTTACCGGGTATGAGTATTGCTCGCTTCATGAATTAATGGCCGGCTGGATCAGCCTGCTTACAAAATCCGGCGGTTCTTCATATGGAGATCGTGCCGAAAAAATATTGTTCAACGCCGCTTTAGGGGCCACACATCCTGAACAAAGTGCGATCTGTTATCTGAAAACCGATAACACCTATATCCTTTCCGGAGGGAAACACGGAGATACAACGGATAAACACCAGACCCGCTACCGCTATTCACCCGTTCATAAAGAAGCGGCCGTATGCTGTGTGCCCAATGCCGGCAGAATAGGTCCTTACTTCATACAAAACATGTGGATGAAAGATAAAGAAGGGCTGGCGGCAACCTTATTGGGGCCATCCATACTGAACACCACCGTGAATGGTAAAAAAGTAAATATTGAATCCATTACAGGTTATCCGTTTGACTTTGATTTCCGCTTCCGGATAAACACCACTGCCGGCAACCGGTTTTCGATCCGGATACGAAAACCGGAATGGTCCACGGTTGCGTATACTTCACTGCCCTGTAAGGAAGAAAACGGATACCTCGTATTCACAAAAAACTGGAAGAAGGAAGATGAGTTACTGGTGCGGTTTGAATCCGTGGTTAAACGCAACCGGACAGCGGGCAATGAATATTACTATCAATATGGTCCCCTGGTACTTTGCCGGGCCATACCACAGCAGGAAACAATCACGAAAAAATTCGGCGTTGCCGGTTTAACAGAACGAAACTGTACCCCGGCAGAAAGTACCGAGTATGAAGCCACATCGGATTGGCCGGTACAGGATGGTGGTACACAAAACCATTTCATAGTTCAGCTAAAACAGGCAGGGACAGGACGGCTGGAGCGTATTCTGCTTGTTCCAATGGCGCATACTGTTTTACGGCAGGTAACATTTAAAATAAATCAACCATGAAGATCGCGATCATCGGTACCGGAAATGTAGGGGGTGCTTTGGCTGCCAAATGGGCTTTGGCCGGACATACTATTTTGTTAGGCGTAAAAGACACTACCTCTTTTAAAGGAGAAGGCTTATTAAACAATCCCAATACTACGGTACACCCAATAAAAGAGGCGGTGAAAGAAGCAGCGGTAATCCTTATAGCCACTCCTGCCACTGCCGCTGTGGAAGTCGCACAATCGCTCGGCAACACCAGCGGTAAGCTGATCATCGACGCGATGAATATCGTGATGGGCCGCGGCTCTGCCGGATTTAACAGCACGGCCGATGCCATCCTGGCAAATACCGAAAGCCGCGAGCTGATCAAATGCTTCAATATAACCGGCTTCAACAATATGGAGAATACGGTGTATGGGGGTGAAACCCTCGATATGTTCATGGCAGGTGACAGTGCTGCCGCCAAACAAACCGTCCGGCAACTGGCACTGGATGCCTGTTTCGCGGAATGCTATGATGTGGGTGGTAATGAACTGTTTCAGCTGATGGAGCAATTTGCTTTCTTCTGGATCAACCTGGCCATGCGGCAGGGACTTGGACGCGAGATCGGGTTTAAGTTGATGAAACGGTGATTGTTGTTGGTCTTCTGACCAACAAGTACCTTCGTTCCATGCATAAAAAAATCCTCCTCCTCGGTTCCGGTGAACTGGGTAAAGAATTAGTGATTGCCTTAAAAAGACTTGGTCAGACAGTGATTGCTGTGGACAGTTATCCCGGTGCGCCAGCTATGCAGGTGGCCGATGGATATGAAGTGATCGATATGCTCAATGGGGAGGAGTTGGATAAATTAGTACGTGAATATAAACCCGATCTGATCGTTCCGGAAATTGAAGCCATCCGTACAGAACGTTTCTATGAGTATGAAAAGA
>CALRQQ020000435.1:0-3671 GCA_943370345.1 Chitinophaga pinensis | reverse complement strand
TAGGTATTGCGCAAAGTAGGCACTTTGAACTTCAGTGAATCCGCCGGATTGCCGCTGATCCGCATTCGTCCATAATCTTTCAACAGGGGGTCCACCGGCAGTCCAATGTTGCGGAAGCTATGATCGGTGAAAAGGGGTTCGGGATGGCAGCTGGCGCATTTAACCTGGTAGACCTGGTATCCATTTTCTTCCTGTGGGGTGAATACTGCAGTTCCTTTTTTATACCGGTCATATTTCGAGTTGGCCGATACAAAGGAACCGGTGAACTGGGCCAGGGCTTTATGAATGAATTCCGGCCGGATGAACGGGTAGCGGAAAATTTTGGTGAAGGATTTGCGATAACCGGCATCGGCTTCGAGATAATCTATGATCCGCTCATAGGTTTGTCCCATTTCATTGGATCCGGTCAGCGGGTGGGCGGCTTCATCAGCAAGTGAACTGAATTCCCCATCCCAGTGAAAAGAACTGTTCCAGGCCAGATTGAATAATACCGGGGCATTGCGCAGGGTATGCGAATTAAATACACCATGACTGCGGTCGTGCTCAAACGTACCAAAGCCGGCGATCTGCTGGTGACAGGAGGAACAGGGTACCAGTCCGTCGGCAGAGAGTTGCGGGTCGTAGAAAAGGCGGCGACCCAGTTCAAATCCTTCAGTGCTCAACGGGTTATCGGTAAATGTATAGGCAGGTGCAGGAAAACCATCCGGGATTTCCTGTTCCATTTTTTCCAAACCACGGGTACCCTGTTCTTTTTTACAGGCTGCCTGTATCGCGGAAAGGGCGAAGACAAAAAATCCAAGACTTACTATGGTAATGAGTTTACGATGCACTGCACTATTTAAACAGAAAGATAAGGGTTTAGGTTCGGCTCAGAAATCCCCGGGTCTGAACTTCTGACGGCCGGATTTGATATCGGCTTTTCTTTTTTTAGACTCCAGCCGCCGCTCTTTAGCTGCTTTGCCCACTTTGGTGGCGATGCGGGCCTTTTTTTTCTCCAGGGCTTTGCTGATGAGTTCATGTATTTTTTTAACGGCTTCTTCTTTATTAGCCAACTGTGTACGATGGGTCTGAGCCTTCACCTGCAGATAGCCCTCACTATTGATCCGGTTGGATAATTTTTCCAATACCATTTGTTTTTGCTCTCCGGATAACAAGGCAGAAGAGGCAACATGAAAGGAAGCGATCACAGCCGTTTCGACCTTATTGACGTTTTGCCCGCCTTTACCGCCGGAACGGGTGGTCTGGAAAATGATCTCTGGTACATACGGGAAATACATGCTGTGAAATTACTTAATATTGACGCCTCGTCCAACTAGAGTGGTATAGCTGTAAATTGAAAATTGAGCATTGAATATTGATCATTCTCTTTCAAGAAAGGGAAATGCTCAATATTCAATACGCAATATTCAATGTTCAGTATTTTCGTTACCAACAAAATCATCTTAAAATGCGTGCAGTCATACAACGGGTATCAAAGGCCAGTGTTACTATCGAAGGACAGATCCATGCAAGTATCGGTTGGGGGCTATTGGTGTTATTAGGCATTGAAGATGCCGATGGGGAGGAGGATATTCAATGGCTCAGCAGCAAAATTGTGAACCTGCGCATTTTTGATGATGCGGAAGGGGTGATGAATGAGTCCGTGAAAGATAAGGGAGGTGATATCATACTGGTAAGTCAGTTCACCCTGCATGCGGCCACCAAAAAAGGCAACCGGCCATCCTACATCAAAGCCAGCAAACCGGATGTGGCCATTCCACTCTATGAAAAAATGATCGGAAAACTGACGACCGACCTCGGTAAACCCATTGGTACCGGACAGTTTGGTGCTGATATGAAAGTGGAATTGCTGAATGATGGACCAGTGACGATTGTGATCGATACGAAGAACCGGGAGTAGTGGCAAGTCGGTAGATAGAAGTTAGTAGATAGTAGCCTGCCTGCCGGCAGGCAGGTCAACAGCCCCCTTGTGCGGAATTGGTTCAGCCACCCCCTATTTCCTATTCTCTATTTTCTATTCTCTATTCTCACCCCTCTCACTCCACCCCAAACTTCTCCGTCACCGGCCGTTGCCCTTCATATTGTATCATGACAAAAAAGATCCGTTCGCGGGAGCCGGAGATGTTGAAGTTGAAACTGGTGGCATTGACCTGGGTTTGTTCTACAATGCGGTGGCCGCTGGCGGTCCAGACCATGATGGTCTTGATATCTTTGGTGCTTTTAATGGTAACCTGTTTGCCGGAAGTCAGGATCTTAAAGGGTTTGGCCTCTTTCTTAAAAGATCGATCAAATGAATTAGTAGCCGTTTGTGCAGCAGCGGTGCTGATGTACAGGGACAGTGACAGGAGGGCCAGTAGCCGTTGAATGGACTTCCACATGGGATGGATACATTAATCTTTTAAAGGAATTGGTTTGCCGTTTTCAGGGGGTATTCTGTTACTATGGTAGCAGATCGGGCGGATAGGGCCACCGGGAAATCCGGCGGGAAGAAAGAAACGGCAAGAATCGTGCTATATTGCAGTTTTCCTGCAAATATTTTGTTATGACCCTCCAAGAAGCTCAGCAACAAGTGGACACCTGGATCAAAACCACTGGCGTCCGGTACTTCAGTGAACTCACCAACATGACCATTCTTACGGAAGAAGTGGGAGAACTGGCCCGGCTGATGGCCCGAACCTACGGGGATCAGAGTTTTAAGGAGTCGGACAAAAACCGCGACCTCGGCGATGAGATGGCCGATGTATTATGGGTTCTCATTTGTCTGGCCAACCAGACAGGAGTGGACCTCGGGCAGGCATTGGAAAAGAATTTTGTCAAAAAAACGATCCGGGATGCGGACCGTCATACGAATAATGAGAAGTTGAAATAGGTCAGCTTTTTTTTAGTCGTTTCAATTCATTTGAATAAGCCAGAAAGAGGAGTCCGCCCAGCACGAGGATAATAAAACTGCCCCCGTTTACCAGTTCAAAAAGGCCTGCCAGGGATATGAGTATGGCAAAAAGAAGATACCAGCTCCGCATATCATATTGATGCGGCTTAAATGCTTCCTGAATTTCCTTTTCTGAATAACCTTCCTGTTTCAGCTGCTCTCTGATCTCACCTTCCGGTTCTCCTTTTTTGAGCAACCGCCGGATCAGACTGATTTTTTCTTCAGGGATCATTGGCCGCTTCAGTTATTTTTCTTTTTTGGCAGATTAGCCTCAGGATCTTTTACAAACTCCTGCTTGCAATGTTTGGAGCAGAATGCGTATACCTTATTCTTATAATGAACGGTATCTTTTTTTGTATCATCTGCCATCATCCCGCAAATGGGATCTTTCCGCATAGTGTCGGGCGCCATCCGGCAATCTGCTGACATATCAGTGCAAACACCTGTTTGGGCAATATGCTTTTTTTTACCGGCGGAGAAATTATTAAAGGCCAGCAGCGTCAGCAGAAGGGCGGGTGCCGCTACCAGGAAAGCGGATTTTTTCATGAGAGGTTGATTTGATTGCTGTAAAGGTAAAGAAAACAGGAAGTCAATTTTTGGGCTTATTTTTGCCGCCTATGGCAAACGAAACAAATAGATTTCAGGCGATCATCTCGCATTGTAAGGAATACGGCTTTATTTTTCCCAGCAGCGAGATCTATGATGGTCTCCAGGCGGTATATGATTATGGCCAGATGGGCAG
>CALRQQ020000434.1:0-3679 GCA_943370345.1 Chitinophaga pinensis | reverse complement strand
TGCAGTTCCTGGATCACTTTGAGGAAGACCTGTTGCACGCTGTCCTTGGCCTCCTCCTCATTTTTAAGGTACTTCATCGATACCCCCAGCAGGAGCAGGGTATACCGTTGCAGGAGGATGCCTAACCACTCGTTGTTGTGGTCGGCATAAAACTGGTCAAGCAGTTCCTGGTCGCTGATATGGGCGTATTTGTCCGCTTTCACCGCTGGGGTAATGATTTCTTCATGTAAGATGCGGGATTTGTGTATTTCAACAAAATTTTCGGATAGAACATTCCTTAATTTCGGAAAAAGTTTTTCATGAACTACGCCATCGTCAATGTACCGGTTGCTGCTATACGCCGTAAACCCCGTCACCACAAAGAAATGGTGAACCAGTTACTCTTTGGTGAAACCGTACAGGTACTGAAAAAGAAGGGGGATGCCTGGGTGAAAGTGCGGAGCCTGCATGACGGATATGAGGGATGGGTGACCCTGAGCCTGCTGGAGGAAACCGACGAAATAACCGCCTTGCAAAAATCGGCCTTTGTTACGGCCGGATTGCTTACCCGGATCAGCCAGGGGCAACAGGTTATGCATATTCCGATCGGAGCATCGCTTCCGGAATTCACCGAAGGACTATGTAAGATCAATCAGCAGGCTTTTGCGGTTGAAGGGGCGGTCCTGAACCGGATGGAGCACCCGGCGGCTTCAGTATTAGTGGATAAACTGGTTCAGCCCTGGCTCAATGCACCATATCTGTGGGGTGGACGTACCCCATTGGGCGTGGATTGCAGTGGCTTTGTACAGGTCAGTTTTAAACTGCTGGGTATCGATCTGCCCCGGGATGCCTGGCAGCAGGCTCAGACCGGCGATCCGGTGGATGCATTGAATGAGGCACATCCCGGCGACCTGGTCTTCTTTGATGATAAGGATGAGATCGTGCATGTCGGTCTCTTGCTGAATAAGGAAACGGTGATCCATGCGTCAGGCAAAGTACGGATTGACCCGATCGATAAAAAAGGGATCATTCATGCGCAGACCGGCAAACGAACCTATAAGTTAAAAGCGATACGTCGCTATTGGTAAAAAAGCACGGTTGTCATATACAAAAAACCGGATCGTGATGGCCAGTACATTCCCATTCACACCATTGGTACTCCAGGCCAGGGTCATGACCGGGAAACTGACATTCTCAAAATAAAAATTCCGGATCTCTCCGGTCACCGTATCCCCGTCTTTTAATTCACGGGGATGGTTCATGTCGAAGGCGCGTTTATATTGCCGGACCAGTTTTTCATATTCATCCTGCACATCTGTTTTCCCTTCCTTCCCGGCCGGCGCATAGCCTACGATCTGGTACAGGAAAAAAGGTTCGGACGGATGAAGGGAATCGCCTTCGGTTTCCCGTTCCGCAAGAATTACTTTTACTTTATCGGGCCGGAAGAAAAAGGGTTTATGTGTGCTGTAATTGCCTTCGAGGAAGAAAAGGCTGGTATCCGTTTTCCGCTGAATATTACTTTGCTGAATAGTTGGATCATTCATCAGCCGGGATACAAAACTGCTGAAATCTTTATTGAATGGACTGATCCGGAAATAGTCATGTGCTATTTTTCCGGCAGCTCCCATGATCTTTTCATCGGAGATCTGACTGTATGCGGTACTGGTTATCATCCATCCCGTCAGCAGTACTAATTGGGTGAATCTGCTCATTGCCATTTTTTTTCTGAAAAGAAAGGTAGGCGTATTTACATTTTTCGGCAATGATCCGGATTCTTTTATGATTTCTTTAAAAGAAGATCATACCAGTGATCTGATCCACTTAATGAACAGGGTGTCCCAATGCAGCATTTTAAAGGCGGTGTACATCAGGATCAGGGCAAAGATCTTCTTTAAGGATTCCTGGTCGATGGACAGGGCCAGTTTACCACCGAGATAACCACCGCCGATAAAGCCAATGGCCAGCAGTCCCACGATCTTCAGATCAATAGGGGTACCCAGTTTCTGACACTGGTAGTAATAATAGAAAGAAGCCAGTATCACCACGGGCAAAGTGAGTACAGCCAGGGAGGTGCCCTGAGCCTGGTGCTGGGTATAATGCATAAAGAACACCAGGGCCGGTACCATGATGATACCGCCGCCCACGCCGACCAGTCCACTGAGTATACCCGCCGATAGGCCGATCAGCAGGGCGGTGATCACCAGTTGAGTTGCCATAGTATGTGTTTGAGTGCCGGGCATTATTTTTTGAAGGTTTCCTGGTAGAGTTCAATGGATTCTTTGATGATCCGGAAGGCGATGCCCTGGTCCTGGAATGTATCGATCTCCACTTTTTTATTCTCCAGTACTTTATATTGCTCAAAGAAATTCTTCAGTTCGAGCAGGAAATGCTGCGGCAGTTCCTCGATCCGGCGGAAGTGATTCACGGAAGGATCCTGGGCGGCCACGGCAATGATCTTGTCATCCTCCTGCCCGCTGTCGATCATCTGCATATTGCCGATCACGTTGGCTTCCACGAGGCAAAGCGAGCGGATCGATTGGGAGCAGAGTACGAGAATATCGAGCGGATCGCCATCAAGTCCGAGGGTCTGGGGGATAAATCCGTAATTGACGGGATATTGGAAAGAAGAATAGATCACGCGGTCAAGTTTCAGCAGACCGGATTCCTTGTCCACTTCATATTTTGACCGGGATCCCTGGGGGATCTCGATCAGGGCATTCACGGTAGCCGGGGCTTTCTTTCCATAATTGACACCATGCCAGGGATGACTGACTGTTAACATAGTATAAGTTTTAGCGGGTTAATTTCATGCCGGCATAAGTGGCCAGCAATCCAAGCAGCACACTGGCTGCTATATAGGCAAAGAATAAAGCTGTTTTTTGTTCCCGGAGCAAGCCGATCCCTTCGAGGGTAAACGCGGAAAAAGTAGTGAAGCCGCCGCAAAGACCGGTCATCAGGAAAAGTTTCCAATGCTCATTTGAATCAAAACTACGGAAGCTCATGCCCCAGATCGCCCCGATCAGCAGGCAGCCGGTGATGTTGACCGCAAAGGTACCCCATGGAAAACTATGCGGGTACACTTCGGCAAACCAACGCTGACATAAGTAACGGGCCATACTGCCGAGGCCGCCACCGAGACCGATAAGGAGCAGGTTGTTAAGCATGGATGGTTGACAGATTAAAAGGTTGATAAGGAAGTGAACTATGGTTTTTTGGGTGTGCTGGTCGTGTCACTGTCGTGCAGGTAGAGGTATTTGAAATCCACCAGCCATTTGTCCCCGGTCTTTATCACTTTCAGGGTGTCCGGATTATTCTTGTAAGAATTGGAATAGATCACGATACTGGTGGAGTCGTTGATGCTGATCATGGGGGAGGGGAACTGGATCGAAGAGGCCCGGTAGCCGTCTTTAATTTCCTGGGACATATGGTCATAGGACCGTTCTGCCACATCCATGTAATTATTGTTCACCGAATCACTGATCATATACATGCGGGCTTCCTTGAATTTTCCATCAAGGGCGGCCCGTACAAAATTGCGGACAGCGTCCACATGATTATCAGATGTAGCCGGGGCTTTTTCTTCCTGGTTGCCACAGGCGGTCATTAAAACCAGCAGAAGCGGGAGCACGAAAAGGGAAACTTGTTTCATACTTGCAAATTACAAAAGAATATTCAGGAAATGCGGTGCCTTACCCGATGC
>CALRQQ020000433.1:0-3683 GCA_943370345.1 Chitinophaga pinensis | reverse complement strand
TTTTTAACTCCTCTTCCATAACCTTTTTCCCTTTCTTGTCCACCTTATTGTAAATCGATTCCCACGCATTTTTATATTGATTGACAGCATAACTTTTGTCGAGCCATTTATCACAAAGGCGGTAAAGACTCAGGGCGATAACTATGAATAGCACCCAGATAAGTGAAACCTTCCACAACGTTTTAAGATAATTCACGGTATTCTCCTCGGGGAATAGAAGCAATCTGATAGAATATTTTTTCGGGAATTTTTCCAGTTTTTCGTTGTGCTTTTCAGCCCAATTATTAAGTAATTCTTCAAACCGGGAAGTATCGGGCAGCAAGGGTTTAATTTCTCTGTGTTCGATCATACTGGAGCATACTAAAACATCCTTTTTTAAGTCATCAAGTTTTACATTAATCGTCTGGTCATTGGAAAGCATTTCCGTAAGCACAGTTTCAATAATTTCTTTTTCCATATTGATTCGTTTATAAATGTTGAGATTTTTTTCTTTTTTTATGAATTAATTCGTGTGGTATAAGATTGTACTCATGCTCTGGGCGCATTAGAATTTCGAGGGCTTTGCTAATGTTCTGTAACCTACCCAAGTTGAGATCTTTTTCCAGTAGGGATGGTGATTGAGCCTGGTGCTGTTTTTCTTTACGTAATTCTTGACGTATGACAGCTTGTTTTTGAACAAGAGTGAGTTGCAATATTTTTTCAATTTTGCTCAACGAGTAACCCAGATCACTGCCTTTCACATACATCTTTTTTTCATCCCGGAATGCAATCCCCCTCCCACGTATAATTTCAAAGCCTTTAGCTTCCATTTTATCCTTAAACTCACTATAATTATTGCTTTGAAGTAATGTCAAACGAATGGCCTCTTTCACTATCAGCTTTCGGGTATCCATACGCGGGATCTGCCACTTTTCTTCTGGAAGAAACAGTTTGGGGCTCAATACTTGTTTGAGGTTATGCTTTTGTTCAAGTTTTCTGCAGCAATCGGCTATCTTTTTATAATTATTACTGTCGCTCAAAGTTTTTCCATTAAACCCTACCCGGTTCACAACAATGTGTATGTGTTGATGACCGGTATCTTTGTGCAACACAGCGATGTATTGATTTTTATCAATTCCAAGTTCCTTTGCACAATCTTCAATGACCCTTTGTAAGGTGGCTTTATCCAGTACTTCGCCGGGTGGAAAACTAAGAGAGACATGCATGGCTGGTCTGCTCAGTTTATGGTTGAGCTTACGCACCTCATTGAATTGTTGTCTTAGTTCCTTTTTATCGCCGAAACATTGGTTATAGACCAGCACTTCAGCCCGGTTTTTTAATATCACTTTTTGCTCATCATCCAGCTTGTCTTCCAGTGCATAACTAATAAGGCCGCCAAGAGATTTTCCTATGGTTATTTTGCCGATCATTTAAGGCAGTTTTTGATGTCCGATGCAAGTTGCTTTACAACTAGACAGTCCTGTTGTAACCTGGCTCTTTCTATAGCATTTAATTCGTCATTCTGGTTCCTTTTTTTTGCCACTTGATTCATATTTGCAGCCAGATGATTCAGGGTTCCGGTGAATTGCAAGATTTCCTTTGAAAGTGCAATTTTGCGCATGTCAATTTTACCTGTCAGACCTAATTCTCGTAAGAATTCTGAAACTGTAAGGCCACTATTTTTGGCTTTGAGTTCAATAACTTTTTTTTCAATAATGGAGCATTTTACGCCAAGTAGTTTGTTTCGTTTAATTGCTTTAACCGGGCGGCCACCTTTGTTTTTTTTGTCTGGGTTTTTAAGTGATGCAATTGTCATAACCTCATTTCTTTGACTTCAATTATCTCCTTTATGAATGCGCAGCATGAATAAAGCCAGCCGTTTCGGTTTAACCGAAACATAGCTGGCTCCTAAAACCTCAAAACCTCATACCTCTTCTTTGAGACTCCCTTTGTTCGGGATTTTGGTTCATCATAAATTCATTTAGATCTTTGTAATTTTTATAAGCCAGGCTTTCATCGTGGTATTTTTTGCTGAGAGCCATCACCTCTTTTGTAATCTCCAACCCCTTGTTATCCCTGTCAAGGAATAAGCGAATAGACGTATACTGTTCAAGCCGTGGTTTCATCTTTTCAAAAAATCCAATTGAGTTGAGAATCAAAAAATTCGGCTGCTGTTTTGGCAGCATGATAAACTTGCGATGATGCATTGCCTGGTGAGAAAGGAAGTCCATGAAGCCTTCAAAAACCGCAATTTCTTTTGAGAGATCTTTACCAATTAGCGTCACTTCTTTCGGGCTACTGCTACCTTTAAAATCTGCACTTCGTAACTCATAGCCACCGGCGCTATTTTGGAAACCGATTACAGTGTATTTCCGGTCGTATAAATTGAAGTCAACTTCTTTACAAAACCGGTTGGCGATGTCCAAAGGAATTCTTCGGTATTGGAGGTAGTCTTGCAAAGGCGATAACCTGATTGGATGGCGGACATCCACAACAATGATTTTTTCTTTTTCACCCGCCCCGGAAAAAGCGGCGGCCTGATCATGAGGTGTTTGCTGGTGAAAAGAAAAAGTGTTTTCACTTGCCGACTTTTGCAGTAATTCATTTACAGTGCAGTTATAAAACAGAACACCAAAATCAACCAGCTTTCCTCCTTTCTGCAACCCATGATCATACCAAACATTAAAATTCCTGTTTACTTTGAAGGATGGTGTCTTTTCATTCCGGAAGGGCGAAAAATACCAATGATCATTACCGCTGATTTTAGCCGGTTTATGACCCAGCAATAACAGGTAGTCCACGATGTCCAGTTGATTAAATTCTTTGCAGTTCATGTCGCAGAATTAAAGGTTGGGGATTTTGGTGCCTTGCCGGATAATAGCTTCAATATCCTGCCGGGAAAAATACCGGCGGGACTGGATCTTGAAACTGGCAATTTTGTTTTGTTTTAACCACTCGTAAAGGGTGGGCTTGGAGATCTGGAAAATGGTGCAGACTTCTGATGCTTTTAGAAGGGCCTTTTCCGGTATCAGCGTGGGGATTGTAGAAGCGATGGTAGTTAGTTTGGCTTCCACTACTTTTTCCACTACGCTTTGCATTTTGTCCCAAAACTCAGTTTGAGTCATGGGAACCATCATTGGAAACTCTGTCATAAGAAATGTTTCCAATTCAGTAGCAATTCAGGTGACACGATGTATTTATGTATACATCATCTTACCTGTTTTATATTCATTAACATTATTCCGCTATTCTGGCATTAAATGGCAGGCGGTTTCTTTGATATAAGTACAGCGGTCTGAATGTCACTTAACAAACTGACAGCTTCCATATTGCCAATGGCAGAAAAGTATTGTCCTGCTTTTTTAAATGCATCAGCCATCTCGGTATCCATACGGCTACTTTGCTTCCAGTCAGCATTTAGGACTGTATTCAAAGCATCATGGAAACTCCTTTCTGAGATGCCGTATAGCTTTGCCATCTCAACTTTGGATACCTTAACTCCATCCTGAACCGGGAATCCGGCCAGTTTATTGGTTACTACATGAATTAATACAATTGTAATGGCACTATACTGCGCCTTTTTTACATCATCAAGTTCCTTTAGATAAGCCCCGCTTAAAGTTTCAATTGCGTTATTCAAAAAAGGTACAAATTCATTCTTATAAATTGGATTGTAAACCCAGAGCCACAAACTGAGATAAGTA